>NZ_AGVX02000203.1 GCF_000239155.1 Actinoalloteichus spitiensis RMV-1378 | reverse complement strand
GGCCGCCCGCCCGCGCCGGTTCGGCGTCGAGGCACCCGACCGCCCCCCGGCCCGATCGGTACCGAGGGGCTCGACGGGTCCCGCCGCCGGTGCCACCGGGCTCTCCCGTCCTGTCGAGGAGGGGCCGCCCGGGTCGGAACCGCCGGTGTCACGCTCCCACGGCCACTCCGCCGGCAGCAGGTGCTCGGCCTGCGCCAACACGTCCGCCTCCAGCCGGCGCAACTCCGGCCCCGGATCCACTCCCAGCTCCTCGGCCAGCACCCGGCGCGCGCGGCGCAGGGCGGACAAGGCGTCGCCCTGCCTCCCGGCTCGGTACAGGGCCAGTGCCAGGAGCCGCCACCCCTCCTCCCGCCACGGGTGCCCGGCCACCTGCGCCTCCAGGTCGGGCACCGCCTCCGGCCCCCGGCCCCCGGCGATCAGGGCGGCCGCCCTGCGCTCCACCGCCACCAGTCGTGACTCGTCGAGCCGGTTGATCTCCGCCCGCGCCCACGGGTATTCCTCGAACCCCGCGTACGCCGGACCACGCCACCACCCGAGCGCCTCGTCGAGCAGCGCGAGGGCCGAAGCGGGCCGACCGGAGGCGAGCAGTTCACCGGAGTCGGCGACGGCCGTCTCGAACCGTCGCGCGTCCACCGCGTCGGGGTCCACCCGCAGCGCGTACCCGGGAGGGGAGGTGACCAGCAGCCGGGCCGGGGCCCGAGGAGGCCGGTCGGGTTCCAGCACGCGGCGCAAGGCCGAGACGAAGGTCCGCAACGCTCCCACGGCGCCGGCGGGCGCGGGATCCCACAGGTCATCGACCAGGCGGTCCACCGGAACGACGCGACCCCGCGCCACCAGCAGCCTGGCCAACACCGCGCGGTGCCGGGGGCCGGGCAGGGCCAGCGGTCCTCCCGCGTTCCCGGCCGCCAGCGGACCGAGCACCGAGAACCACACCGACGAGGTCACCGACATCCTCTCCGCAGCCACCGGTCCGGCACTGTAACCGCGCTGGGGCACCACGGCAGCCGGGGTGTGGTGACCCCGAGGAAGTCGTTCTCCGGCGCCGCATGGTCGACGAGCACCGTCCCAGTGACGGTGGGGAGCACCGGCGGCCACGCGCGCCACCTCCACCGTCGCGGGACGCGTGATCGGTGCCGCCGACGCCGGACCGGTGCGCCGGCCCGTGGGCGGGAGTCGGCTGGCCCTGACCACCGCGCCGCCGAGCGGGCACCCGGCCGCTGTCTCGGGCGGGGCCCGATGGCCACCACCCGGCCCTCGCGCTGGAGCCGGCGGAGGACGTCGACCTCGTTCTGGGGGAGTTCCCCGGCGGGGGGAGAGCACGTAGCCCAGGCGTCCTCGGATCCGGCACCCGAATTCGGCGCCAGACCCCGCCGGGTGGGCCGGCTCGTTCTCACGTGGCCGGCGAGACCAGCGCGGTGGCGCGCCGCGCGGGCCACGCTCATCCCGCGCTGACCCAACGCTGACGTGGTGCTCATCGCCTCGGCACACGCTCGGGGCATCGGCGTCACCCGGACGCCGCGCCCGAGAGGAAGGCACGAGATGAACAGCGACGTCCGCATCACCGGATTCGACTACCAGCGGGTCCCCGTCGCAGGGGGAGTGGAGTTGCACGTCGCCGTGGCGGGCACCGGGAGCCCGGTCGTCCTCCTCCACGGCTTCCCCCAGACCCACCTCATGTGGCGGCACGTGGCCGCCGACCTGGCCACCGACCACACCGTCCTCTGCCCCGACCTGCGGGGCTACGGGGCCAGCGACAAGCCCGCCGACACGGACGGGACCACCTACGCGAAGCGACGCATGGCCGAGGACGTCGTCACCCTCGCGCACGCGTTCGGGCACGAACGCTTCGCGCTGGCCGGCCACGACCGGGGCGCGCTGGTGGCGTTCCGCGCGGGACTCGACCACCCCGACGCCGTCACCCACCTGGCGGCGCTGGACGTCGTCCCCACCCTCGACACCTGGGACGTGCTGCGTGGAGTCAGCGCCGCCGTCGGATTCCACCTCTACCTGATGGCCCAGCCGCCCGGGCTGCCGGAGGCCCTGATCGGGGCGGCGCCGGACGCCTTCTTCGGCCACTTCCTCGACGTGTGGGGCCAGGACCCGGACGCCGTCCCGGCGGAGGTGCGGGCCGCCTACCTGCGGGCCTCCCGGGAGGCGGTTCCCTCCATCGTGGCCGACTACCGGGCCTCGGCCACCGTCGACATCGAGCACGACGAGGCGGACCGGCTGGCCGGCAACGAGCTGCGGATGCCCGTCTCCGTCCTCCAGCAGGACTGGGGCGCCGCGCTCGGCTACGACGCCGGCGAGGTGTGGCGACGGTGGGCCCCCGACCTCGCCCACTCGACGGTGTCCGCCGGGCACTTCATGGCCGAGGAGTCGCCCGGCGAGGTCGTCCACGCGTTGCGCGCCCTGCTGGCGCGCTGAGCGGCCGACCGGTGTGGCGGCCGGACGAGGAGGGCTGCCCCCTGGTGCCGGCGTCACCCCTGCCGGCGTTCCGTGCCATCCCGGCGGCGTCCCGCCGACGGCGTGCTACCGGCCGGGCCGTCGTCGCCCCTTCCCACCGCC
Organism: Actinoalloteichus spitiensis RMV-1378; assembly: GCF_000239155.1. Taxonomy (GTDB): domain Bacteria; phylum Actinomycetota; class Actinomycetes; order Mycobacteriales; family Pseudonocardiaceae; genus Actinoalloteichus_B; species Actinoalloteichus_B spitiensis. The sequence goes on along the minus strand of NZ_AGVX02000203.1, from coordinate 14,554 downwards.
TGTCCCGACGGGACCGGTATCGGCGCGAACCGAACCGTTCGGGCCGGCCAGGGGCGACGACGGCGTTCGGGGAACCGGTCAGCGCAGGGTGCCCAGGGCGTCCGCGCTGAAGGGGGTGAGCTCCTCCTCGCGTCCCTCCAGGACCTTGCGCGCCCACTCGGGGTCGGCCAGCAGCGCGCGGCCGACGGCGACGAGGTCGAACTCGTCACGCTCCAGCCGGTCCAGCAGCCGGTTGACGCTCTCCACGCCGGCGCCCTGGCCCGCGAAGAGGGCGGCGGGTTCGAAGACGGAGTCGAGGCCGACCGACCCGACGGTGATCACGGGCTTCCCGGTCAGCTTGCGGGTCCACCCGGCCAGGTTCAGGTCGACACCCGAGTCGGGGAACTCGGGCTCCCAGAAGCGGCGGGTGGACGCGTGGAAGGCGGTCACGCCCGCCTCGGACAGCGGGGTGAGCAGCCGCTGGAGCTCGTCGGGGGTCTCGGCCAGTCGCGCGTCGTAGTTGTCCGCCTTCCACTGCGAGAAGCGGAGGACGACGGGGAAGTCGGGAGCGACGCGTTCGCGCACGGCGGTGATGACGTCGGTGGCGAAGCGGGTGCGGGCGACGAGGTCGCCGCCGTAGCCGTCGGTCCTCCGGTTGGTGCGCTCCCAGAGGAACTGGTCGATCAGGTAGCCGTGCGCGCCGTGCAGCTCGATCCCGTCGAAACCGATGCGTTCGGCCTGGTGGGCAGCTTCGGCGAACGCGGTGATGACGCGGTCGATCTCGGTGGGGGAGAGGGCCTCACCGGCTCCCTCGGTGCCGTCCAGCGCGATCCCGGACGGGCCGACCGAGGGGGCCTCCGGGAAGGGCGGGTTGCCGGCGGGGCGTTGGATGCCCACGTGCCACAGCTGGGGCATGATCCGGCCGCCGGCGGCGTGCACGGCCTCGACGACGTGGCGCCAGCCGGCGAGCGGCGCCTCGCCGTGGAAGCGGGGCACGCTCTCCACGTCCCCGGCCGAGGGGTGGTCGATGTAGGTGCCCTCGGTGATGATCAGACCGGTGCCGGCCGCGGCACGGCGGGCGTAGTAGTCGGCGACATCCGTTCCTGGGACGCCTCCCGGTGAGAAAGCCCTGGTCATCGGGGCCATGACGATGCGGTTCGGCAGTTCCGCCGAACCCAGGGTCAGCGGGCGGGCGAGGGCCTGGGCGACGCGAGTGGACATGGGGCTGGACTCCCGGGAGGTCGACGAATTGCTCCTTTGAAAGATACAGTTTCTGCCAGAAAATGCAACTGTGTCTGTGACGATTTGGGGTCGGGATGTGGTGGCCGAGTAGGCTGCGGGGACGAACGGGGAGGTGCGACGGTGCTGGACATCAGGTTCTCCAGTGCGCTGGCCGTCATGTTCTTCCTGGCCATCGCCGAGGAGGAGGGCGCGCCGGTCGTGAGCAGCGGCCAGCTCGCCGAGCGCGTCGGCGCCAACCCCAGCCTGGTCCGCAAGCTCCTCGTCCCCCTGGGGCACGCTGGTCTGGTCGAGTCGATCAAGGGGCGGGCCGGCGGCACCCGACTGGCGCGACCGGCCGAGGCCATCACGCTGGCCGAGATCTACCGCTGTGCCGTCGGCGACAAGCCGTTGTGGGTGTGCCGGCCGGAGGTCGAGAGCGGGTGCGTCGGTGCCGCGCACGCCTCCGCCTACTTCGAGGACCTCACCGCACGAGCCGAAGGCGCGGTGCTGGCCATGCTCAACCAGGAGACGCTCGCCGACGGCCTCCGAGCGAGCCGAAGCCACTGCGCCCCCGGTCACGCCGGTTGACCCCGCCCTCCCTGCCCGCTGGCGATGGCGCCGAGGGGGCTCTCCGCCCTCCGGGCATCGGATCGTGCTGGTGGGGCACTACAGCCCAGCGGCCACCTTCAGCCCTGGTGGTGATCCGTGGTCGTGCTCGGTGTCCCGCTCTATCCAGGCCTTCCCCTCCGCCGCGATGCCCTCGAGGATGTGCAGGGTGTGGGTGAAGCCCGCCGAATCGAGATTGATCCGTGACAGCGAATCCTCATTCTCGCCTGTGGTGAACGATCCTGTTCCGGGCAGCGTGACCAGGATGTTCCGGGCCGGGCCGTTCAGAAGCGTGAGTTCCAGCGTGTAGCTAGCTCTGCTGGTCTCGGTCACATGAACCGAGGAAACGGCATCGAATCGGAAGTTGTTCCTCGTCTCGCCGCTGGTGGACACTCGTTCGAAGTTGAGTTCGACGCTCACCTCGCGAACCCCGTCCTGCGTGATCAGGAACAGGCTGATGTCGTAGCGGGAGTATCGCCAGGGGCCGCCGGTGACTCGCGCTCGGGTGTGTCGCGAGGCTGGCGTCTGGAGGAACGCGTGCGCGATGATGTCGCGCCATGCCAGCTTGTAGTGCTTGAGCGCTGAGTTGAGCAGCACTGTCTTGTCGCAGTTCAGCCAGGCCTCCAGTTCCTTCTCTGAGGGCCGCGTGGATTCCAGTTTGGAGACCCACCGGTCGTGTTCCTCCTGGCGTGTGCGCAGTTCGTCCCAGTAGTCCCCGAAATCCTCGATCGTCCGCCGTCTCTCGCTTATCACGGCGTACCACCTCCGGACCGCTGGTGGAACGGCCCCGAGCAGGGCGAGTGTCGCCGAGGAGGCTGGCAGCAGTGACTGGTCAACAGCCGAGTGGACCAGGCTGGCCAGGGAGATGGCCAGGGTAGTGAGGGAGAGTGAGAACCAGAGTTTGACCGAGGTGCGGACCGAGTACCGCCTGCGGTGATCAAGGAGCGTGTCCTCGTCCCATTTCTTCCTCGTCCTTCGTGCGAGGTGTCTGATCAACCACCGGACATTTCCCACTCCGATGCTGGATTCGGTGTAGATCTCGGCGACCTCGGTCGCCAGCGTGCTCCGGATCCCCCTCGTGCCAGCCTGCCAGGTCTGACGACCTTCGTCCGTTGGGCCGTACTTGTCGAAGTAGTGCCGGAAGGCCGAATCGACCGCGCTGGAGAACTCACGGTTCGCGGCCGTGGGAGTGGTGCGCGGTCCCAGGTGGTCCGCATCCTTCTCCAGGCGGCGTTGTGTTCGGTAGCGCCACTCCAGGCTGGTCCTCCCGGCCACGACACCGGCGCTGATGACGACGAGGACGGGGAGGATCGTCGCAAGGGACGCCGTGTCGAGGACTATCCAACCGAGGTACGCGAGGGCCGCGATACCCAGTGTCGACCACGCGCAGGCCGCGAGCGTGTCAACAGTGGTCGCCTGCGCGTAGAGCGGCCTTCGGGCTCGCGCCTCAGCCGGATCGGGCTCGAAGTAGGCCCAGACGCGGTCGCCTCGTCCTCCCTTGAACCTGTTTTCCTGGGCGGTCGTGTGGGTCTCGGCCCAGAACCTGTCCTTGGTACCGCCGGTGAGGACGAGATCGAGGTGACGAATGATCTTGTCACGTTGGGGAGGGTCGAGGGCGAGGATCTTGTCCAACGCGGGGCCGGGATCGCCGTCGACACGTCTGAGAGCACGCAGTAGCTCGCAGATCGCCTCCAGGCCACGTTTCCACTCACCGTTCGGGAATCGGTGCACGGCGGCGGTGGTGTTGGCCAGGTCATCCCGTTCCTGCTGGGAAAGGTCGCGCAGTGACCGCTTGTCGAGCATCGCGAGGACGAGGTGAAACCGTGCTTCGCATCCGCTGAAACCGTGTGCGATGGCATCCTCGATGAGTTCCCTCGCACGGGAGGGTATTCCGTCGTCAAGGCACCTGATGCCCAGTTCGTACTTCTGTTCTGGCGAGGCATCGGGGAGGATCTGGTAGACCGAGGAGTTGTGGACCTGCTCGGCCTGGATCCCGACCGTGCTACCGGGTGAGCTGACCGTGTTGAAGGTTCCGCTGGTCGACGTCATGAGAGCCCACTAGCCGCCGCTATCAGCGCCGTCACCTTGGTGGCGAGATCAGTGATGTCGGAGACAAGTCCTCGGAGCCTCTTGAGCGCCAGGACGAAATGGCTCTTCTTCTCCGGTTCGGCGGACTGGAGTGAGGTGTCGGCTATCGTCAGCTCGGCCGCCGCTGCCCGGAAGGTGCTCTCGTCGAGTGCTCCTCGGGCCCGTTCGGCCTCCAGGTAGGAGCGGAAGGACGCGAGTTCGACGGCCAGTCCCTTGGGGGTCTGGTCGAGCGCGGCGGTGGTCATGTACACGGTGCTGTCGTAGATGTGGGACCCCTGGATCCCGACCTGTCCATGAGCGACGTTGTGGACGGTGTTCCCGGCTTCGGGTCCGTTGGTGTTCCGCATGCCTGCGTACTCCCGTTCCATGGTGAGTTCCGCGGCGAGCCGTACCGCGAACGACGCGGCATTGGATGCCGCTCGCGGCTGCCAAGCTCGATCTTCGGTGCTGGACTTGGAGCCATCGGCCCGATCGCTGATGCCCCGGACGACCGCGATGGGCGCCCCGTTCAGGTGACCGGCCTGCGCGGCACCGGCCCCCTCCATCTCGATCGCCAACGCGTCGTTGTAGTGCGAACGTAGCCACTCCGCCTCTCGGGAGCTGCGGGAGTTCTGCACGATCTCGCCCGCCGCGATGGCGCCGAGGTGCACGCGCGGCGGGGAGGAGCTCCGATCCGCCGCGTTCGTCCAGCCGGTCCGGCTGATGTGTCCCGCGAGCTGGGTGATCTCGTGGGCCGTTTCCCACACACGCGGGCGGGCCTTCATCCCGTCATCCTCGCTGGTCCCGCCGTGGTACGCGTAGACGTGCGTCGCGACAACGACATCTCCGAGTCGGGTCGTGTCCCACAGCGCGCCGGCCACTCCCACGAAGAGCAGGGCGAGGGGCGAGAAGTGCTGGAGGGCTCGTTCCGCGAGTACTGCGGTGGCGTTGTTCCCCTTCCCGGTCATCGCCAGCGCTACCGGGCACCGGGTGCCCCTGACCCGCCCGAGTTCGAAACGTGTCCCCCTCTCATGTCGGTGCACGTGGAGGCCCACGAGCTGGTCACGCACGGCTTGGTACTCGAGGTCGAAGGCGGTGAGGATCACCACCGGTGTTTCCGTCATCCAATGTCCTTGGTGGTCAGGGCAGCGTGGGGCGAACGACCGGCGGGTGCAGCGTGGTTCGTGGGCCGGCCTTGTACAACCGTGCTGGGCGTCCCTTGGTCGGGCGTCGCACCTCGCCGGCGGGTAGCACGAAACCTGGGACCCCTCGAACCTTCCGGTAGAAGTTCCCCTGGTCGAGGCGGACGCCCCACACGGCCTCGTAGACCTGTTGCAGGTCGGACAAGGTGAACGGCTCCGGACAGAAGGCCGTGGCGAGGGAGGTGCGCTCCAGTTTCGTCCGCGCGCGTTCGATCCCGTCCGCCAGGATCTGGTCGTGGTCGAAGGCGAGGCGCGTGGTGCGGGAAAGGGGGTCCGCCGCCGGCGTCCACAACGCGCGGGCGGCGTCAGTGCCGGCGACGGGTTCGGGAAGTTCCGGCGCTATCGCGAGGTATGCGATGGAGATGACGCGACCCCGGGGATCCCGATCAGGGCCGCCATAGGCGCCCAGTTGTTCGAGGTGCAGCCGGGAGAGATCGAGGTTCGCCTCCTCGCGGAGCTCCCGAAGGGCCGCGTCGACGATGTCCTCGTCAGCGGTGTTCAGAAAGCCGCCCGGTAGTGCGTGCTGGCCCCGGTACGGTTCGGTACCGCGTTCGACGAGAAGAACGTGAAGCTCCGACGAGCGGAGTGTGAGGATCACGAGATCGACAGCGATCAGGATTGCTGGAGGGGACCAGGTCTCGCCGGACATGGTGGGGACTATATCTTCTTGTCAACTAGACAGGAAGGGTGAATTCTATTTCTCCTCGCAACCACCTGCGGCGGGACGGAACGCGACTGGGCGACCCTGCATTCGTGGGGAGGGCGGTCGGCCTTCAGTACCCACTCGGCGGCGGGATGGGTGGTGACCACGTGCTGCCCCTCGCCGCCGTTGGAGGGCAGCGGCGAGGGAGGCCGCCCGAGCCGGTCCTCGGGTGCGGACAGCCGAGGCGGGATCGGCGGACGGTCCTGCTCGACCCCATTCGTGGGCCGGCCGGCGGGGCACCCGTGGCCGGCGAGTTCAGGTGCGCGAACCCGTGGTGCCGGGGTGGTTCGCCAGCTCGGCCGGCATCCGGGAGCCGTTCCCGTCGGTCCCGCTCCCGGAGGGAGGAACGGCGCGGGGTCCCGCCAGGCCGATGGCGAGGGCGGCGAGGGCGAGGCAGGACGCGCTCCACAGCAGCGGCACGATGCCGACGGCTCCGACCAGGCCTCCCCCGAGGAGGGCGCCGAGCGCGATGGCGGCCGTGAACAGGCCCACGTAGAGGCCGGTCACCTCCTCGACGCGGTCGGGAGCCGACCGCTGCATCCAGAGCTGGCCGGCGACCGAGAGACCACCGTAGGCCAGGCCCCACAGGCCCATCGCCACCCCGGCGACCCCGGTCAGGCCCGCCGACAGCGCGAGCAGGGCGACGGAGGCGGCGATGCCGCCGGCCAGGAGCAGCACGGTCGCGCGCGGCCGCCCCGCCGCGAGGGCCCCGGCCGCGAAGTTCCCCACCAGTCCGAACACCCCGTAGACGAGGAGCGCCACGGCGATCCCGCCGGCCGTCATCCCGTGCCCCTCGAGGGTGGGGCGCACGTAGGTGTATGCGGCGAAGTGGGCGGTGACCAGGACGACGACCACGGCCAGTCCGCCGACGACCGCCCTCGAAGCCAGTGGTGACCGGCCGGCCGGCACCCCAACGGCCGGCCCGGTCCGAGGCCTGGGCAACCGGGGCAGCGTGACCAGCAGGGCGGCGGCCAGGACGACGGCGCTCACGGCCAGCGCGACGAACGCCGCCCGCCACCCGAAGGCGTCGCCGATGACGGTGCCGGCGGGCACGCCGGCCACCGAGGCTGCCGCGACCCCGCTGACGGCGCAGGACACCGCCAGCGCCGCATGACGGGGCCCGACCAGGCGCGGGGCCACCGCCGCCGCCAGCCCCCACACCGCTCCCATCCCCAGACCGAGGATGACGCGGGAGACCACGAGAAGCCCGAACCCGTCCGCGACCGCGGTGAGCGCGTTCCCGGCCGCCAGCACGACCATCGACACCGCGAGGACCCACCGCCGGTCCACCCCACCCAGCACGCGGGGCACCACCGGCGCGGTGACCGCCGTGACCAGGCCGGTGATCGTCAGGCTGAACCCGGCCGTTCCCGAGCCGACCCCCAAGCCCTCGGCCATGGGCGTCAGCACGCCCACGGGCAGCATCTCCGAGGTGACGACCACGAAGGTGGACAGGGACAGGACGGCCAGCGCCACCCACTGCCAGGCGGTCGTGTGGTGGGAGCCGGTCCCGGCGGAAGCGGAGGAACTCATGCTCCCCAGGCAAGCAACGGGACGGCAGCCGAACAACGGCGATCTCCTCGCCGATCGATAAGCTGAGCTGATCGAACGTGGTCGGAGGGGGGTGCCGTGCACCAGGCCAACCTGCACCAGATCGAGTGCCTGCTCACGCTGGCGGAGGAGCTGCACTTCGGCCGCACCGCCGAGCGGCTCGGGTACTCGCAGAGCCGGGCCAGCCAGCTCGTCGCCGAACTCGAACGGCGGCTCGGGGTCCGGCTGGTCGAGCGCACCAGCCGGCGGGTCGCGCTGACGAGGTTCGGGGTCCAGTTCGTGGACGAGGTGCGTCCCGCCTACGAGGAACTGACGGCGGTCTTCTCCCGAGCGCGTGATCGCGCGCGGAGGCGTGAGCTGCGTGAGCTGCGAGTGGGTTTCCACGGCGACGTCTACGAGGAGATCACCGAGGCCTTCCGGTCGCTGCGCGCCGAGCACGGGGTGTCGATGGCGCTGAGCGAGGTACCGCTGGGTTCGCCCTTCACCGCCGTTGTGGAGGGTCGGGTCGACGCGGCGGTGGTGGAGCTGCCATGCCACGAGGCCGCGCTCACCGTCGGGTACCGGTTCCCCCCGCAGGACCGGCTGCTGGCGGTCTCGACGAACCACCCGCTGGCCCGCCGGACGTCGGTCACGGTCGAGGAGCTGGCGGAGTGGGACGTCGTCCGCCCCCTCGGCGACGCACCCGACTACTGGATGGCCGCGAGGGTGCCGCGCGCGACGCCGGCGGGCCTGCCGATCTCCTCGTCCGTGGCCATCTCCACGATCCACGAGGGTCTCGCGACGGTCGCCGGCGGAGAGCACGTGATGCTGGTCTGCCGCCCGCTCGCGGACCGCGCGGCGCGCCGGGACGTTCGCTTCCTGCCGGTGACGGGCATGGAGGCGTCCTCCCAGCTCGGGTTGGTGTGGCGTCGTGATCGGGGTGGCGACCAGCTGGTCACCCTGGCGCGGTTGCTGCGCACCGCCTTCACGGTCGCCCCAGCGGGAGCTCGGGCGGCGACAGCGGCCGAGGAGGGGCCCGGAAGGTCGGCGTCCCCGGTCGTCGTGGGCTGACGCGGGTGCCGGGTGGGCCACCGGCCACCACCGGGGCTTCCGCTCGGGTGGGGCGGCGGGCCGCGCCGCGCCTCCGGAGGAGGGGGCGTGGGCGAGGGCTCGAGGCCCTCCGTCCCGGGGCGGCGGCAGCCCACGAGCCCGCCGGGCCGTCGGACCCGGCCCGTCACGCAGCGCGCTGACTGGCCGAGGTGGTGCGGCGGTTGGTCATGACGTGTGCGGGTGCAGGATGTGCGGCACCCCTGTCGGCGCGCACACCCAGTGGGCTCGGCTTCCCGGCGGGAGTTCCTCCAGCTCGTCGTTCGTGCCGACGCCGTGCGCCGCGAGGTGTCGGACGGCATCGTCGAGGTCGTCGGTGGTGAGCTCCAGCCAGATATCGGAGCGCGCGTAGTTGTCCACCCGGTCGAGCCACAGGGCGTAGGCGCCGAAATCGACCCGCGCCGAGCGCGAGACCATCCCGACCGGCGCGGCTGGTTCCTCGGTGACGTGGAGACCGAGCACGTCCCGGTAGAAGGCGACCGTGTCGTCGAAGCGCGCGGCGGGCAGTTTCATGGCGATGTTGGGGCCACCGCGGAACTGGGGACTGGGCATTGGTACCTCCTGGAGCGAAGTGCAACGAGATGGTTGCACTAAAGCGAGCGTTGATGCAATAGGCTGGTTGCATGTCGCTGGATGGGAACGCGGACCGGATCGAACGGGACATCCTGATCGAGGCGCCGCCTCGAGTGGTCTGGGACCTGGTGTCCGAACCGGGCTGGTGGATCAACGGCGGCGAGATCACCCCGCACGAGCTCCAGGCCGACGGAGACGCCCGGGTCCTGGTCCGCGACCCGGAGCACGGCGTCTTCGCCGTGGAGACCGTCGACAGCCGGCCCCACGAGTACATCGCCTTCCGCTGGTACGGCGGCCCTTCGGAGACTGGGCGCGTCGCCGCCCTCGGGCCTGGGAACTCGACGCTCGTCGAGTTCCTCCTCCGACCCGTCGGTACCTCCTCGGTCCGGCTGCGGGTGGTGGAGAGCGGCTTCGCGGAGCTGGACGAGACCGCACTGCTCCGGCGCAGGATGCTCGACGACAACACCGAGGGCTGGCGGCAGGAACTCGCGGCGCTCCACCGGCACGTCGGACGGACGGCGCGGTGAACGGGCCCGACCGGACGGTCGTGGAGATCTGTTCCGCTCTTGGGGACGACACGCGGTGGGCGATCCTCCGCAGGCTGGAGGCCGGTGCCGCCTCCGCCTCCGCCCTCGCCGAGGGCTTGCCCGTCACCCGGCAGGCGATCTCCCGCCACCTGGAGATCCTTCGGGGAGCCGGCCTGGTCGAGCGGGAGCGACACGGTCGGGAGTTGCGGTACAGGGCGGTGGGAACACGGCTCGGTGCCGCTGCCAACCAGCTGGGCCTGATGGCCGCGGCCTGGGATCGGCGGCTGGAACGTCTCCGGGAGCGGGCGACGTCCGGAACCGAGCCAGGGGAGCCGGGGTGAGCGGTGGTCCGGGCTTCGGCGAGTGCGTCGCGCCACTGGGCCGCCACGGCCCGACCAACCCACGGCCCACCAGCTGATCAGGCCTCCTGGCCTGGCAGCCGCCCCTCGGGGTCACCTCCCGATCCAGAGGGACCGCGCCATGACAGGGGTCGCCACGCCGGAAAGGCAGGGCGGATACGGTCCCGCCTCACGGCCGCGCGGGGAGTGAGCGCGGCACGTCGGGTCGACCGCCGCGACACCCGCCCAGGTCACCGTGGCACCCGGCGGTGTCAGCATCCTCGTCGACGGAGACGATCTCGTGGTCATCGAGGACGGCGGCCGGTGAGGACCCGGACGGGCGCCATCCGCACCGGCTGGACCGACCCAGCGCCAGCGGGTCAATGTCAACGGCAACTGTCCGCGAACCACGAAAAACCCTCCTGACCTGGATGGTGATCCCGATCAGGAGGGTTTCGATGGTGGTGGAGCTGAGGGGACTCGAACCCCTGACCCTCACACTGCCAGTGTGATGCGCTACCAGCTGCGCCACAGCCCCGTGTTACTCGCTCCCGGAGGACCCCCTCCGTTCGCTCGCAGGGATACAGTACAACACCCCGAGAGGGGGTGTGCGCAGGGGGGTGCGCTTCCGGCGCCAGCCCGGGTGAGGGCCGGTCTGAGCTGCGGGAACGAGCGCGGTCGGCCATGACGCCCGGTCCTGGGGCCGAGGGACGCCCGCTGTGCGGTGTTCGGGGCCGGACGCGCGAGGTGGCCGGGCTCGCGCTTCCCTCCCCGCCCGGGCCGCCGCCTCCCTCGGCGCCGCCCGAGGTGGGGTCCTCCCCTCTTGGGGGCCGCCGGCGGGCGGGTGGTGCCCCGGGGGTCGCTCAGCGGCCGATCGGGGAGGTGGCCCGCTCCCCGAACCCGCCAGCCGGGGCGGCCGGCAGCTCGGCACCCGTGGAGCCATCACCCTCGGAGGGGGTCGGTCCGCCGCCCTCGCGCGCGTTCTCCCGGCGGGCCAACACCCCGGAGACGACCGCGATGCCCAGGCCCACCACGGCCAGCCCCGCGCCGACGAGGTTCGGAGCGGTGAGGCCCAGCCCAGCGCTGATGACCAGCCCACCCAGGTAGGCGCCGATCGCGTTGGCGATGTTGAACGCGGACTGGATGCTGGCGGCCGCCAGGCTCGGCGCGCCCTCCGCCCGGTCCAGGATCAGCGTCTGCACCGTCGGACCGGCGGCGAAACCGGTCACGCCGATCAGGAAGATCGTGACGGCGGCGAGCACCTTGTCGTGCGCGGTGAAGGCGAACAGGCCCAGCATGAGGGCCAGGCCGGCGAGGAACCCGTACAGGCTGGGCATCAACGCCCGGTCGGCGAGCCGGCCGCCCAGCAGGTTGCCGATCGTCATGCCGACGCCGAACAACGCCAGCAGCCAGGTCACGCTGCCGGCGTCGTAACCGGCGACGTCGGTCATCATCGGGGTGATGTAGCTGAAGCAGGCGAAGGTCCCGCCGAAGCCGAAGGTGACGATGCCCAGCGCCAGCCACACCTGGGGCCGGCGGAACGCCCCGAGCTCCCGGCGCATCCCCGCGTCCCGTGGCGCGGGCTGCCGGGGGACCAGGGCCGCGACGCTGACCAGCGCCGCCGCGCCCACCAGGCCGACCATGACGAAGGTCCACCGCCAGCCGACCTGCTGCCCGAGCAGGGTGCCGAGCGGCACGCCGACGACGTTCGCGAGGGTGAGCCCGGCGAACATCATCGAGACCGCCTTCGCCCGGTGTTCGCGGGCGACCAGGCTGGCCGCGACGACGGCGCCCACTCCGAAGAACGTCCCGTGGGGCAGCCCGGCGAGGACCCGGGTGGCGAGCAGGGTCTCGTGGTTGGGGGCCAGCGCCGACACCAGGTTCGACGCGGTGAACAGCGCCATCGTGCCGAGCAGCATCGTCTTCCTGGGCAGGCGGGCACCCACGGCGGTGAGGGCGGGCGCGCCGATCACCACCCCGAGGGCGTAGCCGGAGATCAGGTGTCCCGCCGTGGGGATGGACACCTCGTTGCCGGCGGCGATCTCCGGCAGCAGGCCCATCATGACGAACTCCGTGGTGCCCAGCCCGAAGGCGCCGACGGCCAGGGCGAGGAGGGCGAGTGGCACGACTTCTCCAGATCGGTGGTGGGGCGAGCGGTGCTCGTCGTGCGGCTGACGACGTGGGTGACCGCTCGTGACGTGGGACTCAGCTGGGGGAGGGGAGGACCCCGAGCACGGGACCTCGACCCTGAGGCACCCTCCCCCCAACCGTGCACGAGATCACCTGCTTCCCTGAACCGGTTGTGAGCCGAGCCACCGGGAGCGGGGCTGGGCACCCACCGCCGGGCCGGTGCGATCGCTGCCTAGGCTGAGCGTCGCCCGTCATCACCCCAGCCCCGAAGGTTCCGCCCCGTGCTCTCCGACGTCGTGGATGTCCTGGCCTGTCCGCACTGCGGCCGGGCCTGCTCAGCGGTCCCGTCCGGGCTGCGGTGCGAGGAGGGGCACCACTTCGACGTGGCCAGGCAGGGATACGTGAGCCTGCTGACCGGGCGCCACTCCGGGCACGGCGGGGACACCGCCGCGATGGTGGCCGATCGGGCGGACTTCCTCGCCGCTGGCCACTACGCGCCGATCCGCGACCTGGTGGCCGCCACGGCCGCCACCGCCGTGGAGAGCGGGGGAGGCCCTGCCCGGGTCGTGGAGGTGGGGGCCGGGACGGGCTACTACCTGGCGGGTGTCCTCGACCGGCTGTCCCGCTCCCGGGGCGTCGCCGTGGACGTGTCCCGGTACGCGGCGCGGCGCGCCGCCCGCTGCCACCCGAGGGCCGGTGCGGTGGTCGCCGACGCCTGGGCGGGCCTGCCGGTGCGGGACCACGCCGTCGACCTGGTGCTGAACGTGTTCGCGCCGAGGAACCCGGTCGAGATGCGCCGGGTGCTCGCCGCGGACGGCGTGCTGCTCGTGGTCACGCCCGAGGACCACCACCTGGCCGAGCTGGTGGGGCCGTTGGGGCTGGTCGGGGTGGACACCAGGAAGCGGGAGCGGGTGGACGACCAGCTCGGCGCCCATTTCCGGCCCGTGGAGCGCCGTCCGCTGGAGTTCGGGCTGGTTCTCGACCACGCCGAGGTGCGGCGGCTGGTGGGGATGGGGCCGAGCGCCCATCACGTCCAGGGGGTGGAGGTCTCGTCGTGGCTGGCGGGACAGCCCGAGGTGGTGTCGGTGACCGGCGCGGTGGAGCTCTCGGTCTACCGGCCCCGGTGAAACCGTCGTCCTGTCGCCGTCGTGGCGGTCGCGTCGTCCTGCCGCTGCCGCGACGTGCCGACCCGCGTCCCCCGCTCGCTCGGCGCTGGCCGGGCGGCCCGCCGGCGGGTAGCGAGGTCAGCACCAGGACCTGGGGCTCACCGACGACCGCGACATCGTGCGGAACGTGTTCCTTGGCCACGAGCGCGCCAGGGGCGGGACGCCCGTCCCGGGACGGGTTCCACCACCGGGGCGTGCGTGGTGTCCCGGGTGGGGAGTTCGGCGACGAGCCGGCCCAGGTCGCGATCCGGGTGGCGACCTCGAACACGTCGTTCATGGTGTGGCTGATGAGCACCACCCCCAGGGCCGCGCCGGGTGAGCCGTCGGACGGGGGCGAGGACGTGCCTGGCCGGGGCGACGCCGGGTGTGGAGGCGGGTTCGTCGAGGAGGCCCCTGTTGATCCACGGCACGGCGCCGCACTCCCCGGGCGGGGCCGGGGGCGCGACGGCCCCGTGGTCCGGGACCAGTGACAGCCATCCCCCTGCATGGGAACGGAGGGGAACGGAACGGTCGCCGTCCGAGGTGGATTCCCCTCCCGAGTGATGGCCCCTCGGTTTGTTGCTCGGTTGTGAAGCGAATCACCATAATTTCCCGTTTCTGGTGATCGGGCTTTGGGGGTGGTGGACCGACAACGGGAAACCCGGCGCGAACATGGATGCGGGCGGTGGGATCCGTGGCGCTTTCCTGTCGAATCCGGGCAGGTCGTGCGCAACTCGAGACGAGGTGAAGTAGATGTGAACGCAAGGGATTCCCGATGTCTTGTGCGCTTCTTGTCCGGTGGGATATTCTTCGGTGGAGTCCTCTTTGTTCGATGGTGTGGTGGCCGGTGCGGCTCCGGTGGACCGTCGAAATCGCTCGCCAGGTGCTCTGGTCAGGGCGTTGAGGGGAAGTTTCCATTCCAGGTCGCCGCGCGGCGGGGTGGTGGGACCGCTCCGTGTTCCGTTCTCGCGCTACGTCCGGGCGGCGACGTCACGATTTCGGTCCTCCGGGGCCGGTAGGAGAGGGCATGGACGTTACCTTGGGCGACGAACTCCGCTCGGCGCGTGATCGCGCTGTCCTGGGGAACGGTTGTTCCTGTGTCGTCGGGCGCCACGAGTTCAACGTGGTTTCCGTGGCGCGTTTCGCGACCGCGACCCTTCGTCGTTACGAATGCGCGTGCTGTGATTCCTGTCGGGCGAGTGAGGTTCGGGTGCGGCCGGCGGCCCGTTCCCACCGGGGTTCGGACTGGCCGACGCAGGTCATCGGAGTGATCGGCGACGAGCAGCCGGGCACGCTGGTGGGCGAACTCCCCGCACCGCGTTACGCGGCCTGACGGGGCCGGCGCCGGGTCGCGTGACACAGGGAGCCGATCCGCGACCGTCGGCGTCCTTCGGCGGGTGCGGCCGACACCTGACGCGGCCGCACC
>NZ_AGVX02000204.1 GCF_000239155.1 Actinoalloteichus spitiensis RMV-1378 | reverse complement strand
CCCCAGCGTCCCCCGGCCGGCCGCCGCGTGCCCACCGGAGGGCGCCCGCCACGGCCACCACCCGGGTCCCGGAGCAGCGCCCTCCCGGACACCGAGCGCAGTCCCCTCGGACGGGCGACCCGCCCGGCGCCACGTCGCCGCGCAGGTCAGCGGCGCCGCCCACCCGCACCGCCCCCCACCGCGCGACCACGGTGAGTAGTAGGAGGAGAAGCAGCGTTTACCGATCACCCCCCCGGTAAGCCGGTTCTCGTGAACTCCTCGAGCGCCACGCCACGGCCGCGTCCGGCCACCCCGGCCGCGGTGTTGTTCGACCGCGACGGGACCCTCGTCGAGGACGTCCCCTACAACGGGGACCCGGCGGCCGTCCGGTTGCGGCCCGGCGCGGACCACGTGGTCCGCGCCCTCCGCGATCGGGGGATACCCGTCGGGCTGGTGACAAACCAGTCGGGGATCGGCCGGGGATTGCTGAGCTGGCCGCAGGTGCGCGCGGTCAACGCTCGGGTCTCGGCGCTGGTCGGCGGTCTCGACACCGTGCAGGTGTGCCCGCACCGACCGGACGAACGCTGCGCCTGCCGCAAACCCCGCCCGGGGCTGGTGCTGGCCGCGGCGGAACGCCTGGGCGTGCCGGCGTCGGAGACCTGGCTCGTCGGCGACATCGAGTCCGACGTGCTCGCGGCGCGCGCGGCCGGCGGGACCGGGGTGCTCGTGCCCACGGGGAGGACCAGGAAGGTGGAGGTCCGACGGGCCCCCTGCGTCGCCGACGACCTGCGGCACGCGCTGCGGATGCTCCTGGGGGGCGTCCCCCGGCGCGGCGCGGCCGGGGCGCCGCCCTCCGCCCACGTCCCGCGTCGCCCGCCCCAACCCGCGCGGGGGTCGGCGCACCGCCGCGCCCCCACCGGCGACGACCGGATCCGGCCGACGGGAGGTACGTCGTGAACGGCACCGCGCCCCCCACCGCGACGGCACGCACCCCGGCGCCCCCCTCCGCCCGCGCGTCGGTGGCGGGAGAGGTCCCGGCCCGTGCGCTGCGGGTGCTCCTCTGGCACGTGCACGGCTCGTGGACCACCGCCTTCGTCCAGGGCCGCCACCACGTCCTGCTGCCCAGGACCCCCGAACCCGGCCCCTGGGGGCTCGGCCGGGCCGACCGCGCCTGGCCGCAGCGCGCCGAGGAGGTACCGGTCGGCGACCTCCACGACCACGACGTCGACGTCGTCGTCCTGCAACGGCCCGAGGAACTGGAACTCGCCGCCCGGTGGCTCGGCAGGCAGCCGGGGCGGGACGTGCCCGCCGTCTACGTGGAGCACAACACACCCCGCCACCGGGTCCCCGACACCCGCCACCCGCTGGCCGACCGCGCGGACATCCCGATCGTCCACGTCACGCACTTCAACAGGCTCCTCTGGGACAGCGGTCGGGCCCCCACCCTCGTCGTCGAGCACGGCGTCCCCGACCCGGGGCACCGCTACAGCGGGGAACTGGACGCCGCCGCCGTGGTCGTCAACGAACCGGTGCGACGCGGCAGGGTCACCGGAACGGACCTGCTGGTGGACTTCTCCCGAACCATCCCCCTGCACGTGTTCGGGCTCGGCACGGCCCCCCTCCCGGACCACCTGGGCGTGGGGCCGGACCGGGTGCGGGCCCTGGGCGACGTCCGGGAGCCCCGGCTGCACGAGGAGATGGCGCGCCGCCGCCTCTACCTGCACCCGCCCCGCTGGACCTCGCTGGGACTGGCGTTGATCGAGGCCATGATGCTGGGCATGCCCGTGGCGGGGTTCGCCTGCACGGAGGCCGTCGAGGTGGTCCCTCCGACGGCGGGAGTCCTGTCCACCCGGCCCGACGTCCTCGCCGACGCCGCCCGACGTCTCCGGGCCGATCCGGAACTCGCCCGCGCGCTCGGTGACGGCGCCCGGCAGGCCGCCCTGTCCCGGTTCGGGGTGGACGCGTTCACCCGGGACTGGGACCGGGTGCTGGGGGCGGCCGTCGCCACGGGGCGGCCGCGACCACGGCGCGCGGGTCCGCGTCGGTGCGCCGGGTCCGCCACTGACCGCCAGACCACGGTCCACGCCCCACCTGCCGGGTGAGGGAACCACGAGTGAGGACCTGGAAGGAGGGAGTCCCGGATGCGGATCTCGATGGTCTCGGAACACGCCAGTCCACTGGCCGTGCCGGGTGAGGAGGACTGCGGGGGGCAGAACGTGCACGTCGCGGAGCTGTCCTCGGCACTGGTCCGGCAGGGGCACGAGGTGCGCGTCTACACGCGCCGGGACTCACCCGACCAGCCCTGCCGCGTCACCACCGACCGGGGGGTGGAGGTGGTGCACCTGCCCGCCGGTCCCCCCGAACCGCTGCCGAGGGACGACCTGCTCCCGCACATGGGTGAGTTCGCCGACCACCTGCTCGGCGAGCTCACCCTGACCAGGCCCGACGTCGTGCACGCCCACTTCTGGACCTCGGGGCTCGCCAGCCTGCTGGCCTGCCGCGGCCCGGGCATCCCGGTCGCCCAGACCTTCCACGCGCTCGGACACGTCAAGCGGCGCCACCAGGGCAGCCGGGACACCAGCCCACCGCAACGCCTGCGGCTGGAGCGGATGATCGCCCGGGACAGCGCGCTGGTGGTGGCCAGCTGCTCCGACGAGGTGCACGAACTCGGGGTGCTCGGCGTTCGCCGCACCAAGGTCGCGATCGTGCCCTGCGGCGTCGACACCAGCGGCTTCCACCCCGACGGGCCGGTGGCCGACCGGAACGAGCTGCACCGGGTGGTCACCGTCGGGCGGCTCATCCCCCGCAAGGGCTTCGACCTGCTCATCGCCGCGTTGCGGACCGTGCCGAACACCGAGCTCCTCATCGCCGGCGGCCCCGACGAGGACCAGTTGGAGCACGACGAGGAAGCCAACAGGTTGCGGTCCTGCGCCCTGCGGGGCGGGGTCGCCGACCGGGTCCGCCTGCTCGGACGCGTTCCGCGCGAGGACATGCCCGCGTTGCTCCGGTCGGCCGACATCGTCGCCTGCACCCCCTGGTACGAGCCCTTCGGCATCGTCCCGCTGGAGGCGATGGCCTGCGGCGTGCCCGTCGTGGCCTCGGCCGTCGGGGGGCTGCTGGACACCGTCGTCGACGGGGTCACCGGGCAGCTCGTGCCCCCCAAGAACCCCCGTGCCCTCGCGACCGCGCTCCGGGGTCTGCTCAACCAGCCCGCCCGGCGCCACGCGCTGGGGCTCGCCGGCTTCGACCGCGCGTTCTCCCGCTACTCCTGGGACCGCGTCGCCTACGACACGGTGCTGGCCTACCAGCGACTGGTGCCACCACCGTCCCCCGCGTCCCTGATCACGCCGGCCGTGGAAGGAGCGACATGAGACCCCACATCGCCCCCCACGAGGTACCCGAGCACCGCCTCCCGGTGCCCGCGCCGGGCACCGACCCCGCCGAGGACACGTGGCGTCGCACCGGGGACCACCACCTCGACCAGCTCGCCGGCACCCTGTCGGCACTGCGGGCCGAGCTCCCCACCCTCGCCCGCTGGGGCCAGCGGCTCGCCGAGCTGCTCCCGCGCGGGCACCGGCTGCTCGCCGCCGGGAACGGAGGCAGCGCCGCCGAGGCCCAGCACCTCACGGCCGAACTCGTGGGCCGTTTCGACGGCGACCGCCGGGCCTACTCGGCCCTGGCGCTGCACGCCGAGACCTCCAGCGTCACCGCCATCGGGAACGACTACGGCTACGACAACGTCTTCGCCCGGCAGGTGGAGGCCCACGCCCGGCGCGGGGACGTCCTGGTGCTGCTCTCCACCAGCGGACGCAGCGAGAACCTGTTGCGGGCCACCGAGGCCGCGCGCCGCATGGGGGTGCTCACCTGGGCCGTGACCGGTGCGCTCCCCAACCCGTTGGCCGGACTCGCCGACGAGACCCTCCCCCTGCCCGGCGCCTGCCCCAGCGTGCAGGAGGCGCACCTGGTCGCCGTCCACCTGCTGTGCGTGATGTTCGAGCGGGCGCTCCCGGCCGCCGCGTCCCCGTCGAACGGGCGGGTCCACCCCGGACTGGCGGACGCCGCCGCCCCGGTGGGCGAACCCCGGGCGCGGCGCCCGGCCGACGGGCACCTCGCCGGGGCACGGCCGCCGGGTGGCGGCACGGAGGACCAGGCGGAGGTCGTCGCCAGCCCGCCCCGCCGGCCCGGGGCCGACCACGGCGTCCGTGAGGCGAGGGGCGGTGGCCATCCGCCCTCGCGGCGGGTGCGGCCGGGGGAAGGAAACCGCCCGTGACCGGGGGGCCGGTGATCGCGGTCGTCGGGGACGCGCTGCTCGACGTCGACGTCAGCGGACCGGTGGGACGGATCTGCCCGGACGGCCCCGCACCGGTGCTCGACGTGCGCGCCGAACAGGAGCGGCCGGGCGGCGCCGCCCTGGCCGCGATGTTGGCCGCCCGCAGCGGAGCCACGGTCGTGCTCGCCACCGCCCTCACCGACGACGAGGCGGGTCGGCGGCTGCGGGCGCTCCTGCGCGAGCACCTGCGGCTGGTTACCTGCCCAGGGCCGTCGACCGTGGTCAAGACCAGGTTCCGCTCGGCGGGGCACCCGATGCTGCGGGCGGACCGGGGAGGCGAGGGCCCGCCGCCGGTGGCCACCCCGGACGTGCTCGACGCCGTCTCCTCCGCCGACGCCGTCCTCGTCTCCGACTACGGGCGGGGGCTGGCCCGCGATCCCCGTCTCCGGGAGGTGCTGGCCGCCCGAGCCCGGCACGTGCCCGTCGTGTGGGACCCCCACCCGGGGGGACCGGCCCCGCCGCCGGGGCTGCGCCTGATCACCCCGAACGCGGCCGAGGCCGGGGTGCCGGAGGCGGACGCCGCCACCGTCGAGCGCCAGGCCCGCCTGCTGCGCGACCGGTGGCGGGCCGACGCCGTGGTGATCACGGCCGGCGAGCGGGGGGCGGTTCTCGACCACGGCGCCGACGGCCCGCTGACCGTGCCGGCACCTCGGCTCACGGTGCCCGACCCCTGCGGCGCCGGAGACGCGTTCGCCGCGGCGGCCACCGCCGCGCTGGCCGGGGGAGCGGCCCTCGACGACGCCGTGACCACGGCGGTCGGCGAGGCGGCCGCGTTCCTCGACGACGGCGGTGCCACGGCGGTCGGTCGGCTCCGGGCCCCGGGCCCGCACGGCGGGGACGTGCGGGGGCGGATCTCCTCGGTCCGGGCGGCCGGCGGGACAGTGGTGGTCGCCAGCGGGTGTTTCGACCTGCTCCACACCGGACACCTGCGCACCCTCACCGCCGCCAGGGCCCTCGGTGACCTGCTCGTCGTCTGCCTGAACTCCGACGAGTCGGTCCGGCGGCTCAAGGGCCCGGGCCGTCCCGTCAACACCGAACACGACCGCGCCGAGATGGTGGCCTCCCTGTCGTGCGTGGACTGCGTCGAGGTGTTCGCCGAGGACACCCCGGAACGCCTGCTGCTCGAACTCCGGCCGGACGTCGTCGTCAAGGGCGCCGACTACGACCTCGCGCACCTGCCCGAGGCCGAACTGGTGCGCCGGTGGGGCGGACGGATCGCGCTGGTCCCGTACCACCCCGGGCGTTCCACCACCGGGCTGGCCGCGCAGCTCGGCGCCGCCCACCGCAGGGCGGGGTCCCCGCCCGGACCCTCGGCCCCGTCCGCCGACCCCGGTGCCCGGCTGAGCGACCACCCGGGTCCCCGACCACCTGGAGTCCCCTCCGCGCCCTCGGACGGCTGACCGCCTGGCCCCCGGCCCGAGGAAGCCGACGACACGCCGTTCGCGCAAGGCGCGAACCCGGCCACGAAGGAGTTCCACGATGACGACCTCGACCGTGCCCGCCCGTGAACCCGACCACGTGGAACGCCGGCTGACCTCCCCCGGACGGGTGCTCGTGACCGGGGGCAGCTCCGGGTTGGGGGCAGCGGTGGCCCAGGCCGTCGCCCGCGCTGGCGGGCACGCGCTGGTCATCGACCGGGTCACCCCGCCGGACCCCCTCCGACCCGAGGGGAGGCGGGATTTCGTCCACGCCGACCTGTCCGACACCGACGCCGCCCAACGGGCCGTCGCGGAACTCGCCCGCCGCGCGGGCGGGTTGGACAGCGTCGTCTGCGCGGCCGGGGTCGACCGGTGCGGCGCGCTCGTCGACGTCCCCACCGACGAGTGGGAGCGGGTCGTGCGCGTCAACCTGTTCGGCACCGCCGCGGTCTGCCGGGCGGCGGTGCCCGCGCTGCGCCGGAACCGGGGGCGGATCGTCACCGTGGCCTCCACCCTCGGGCTGCGCGCCGTCCCGGACGCCACCGCCTACTGCGCGTCGAAGTTCGGGGTGGTCGGTTTCACCAGGTCGCTGGCCGCCGAGCTGGCCGGCTCGGTCGGGGTCACCCTCGTCGTACCGGGCGGGATGCGCACCCGCTTCTTCGATGACAGGGAGGAGCGGTACCGGCCCGCCGACGACAGCCGGCTCAACCGCCCGGAGCACGTGGCCGACGCGGTGCTGTTCGCCCTGCGGCAGCCCGCCGGCTGCGAGGTCAGGGAGTTGATGGTCTCGCACTCCGAGGAGGGCTCGTGGCCGTGAGCGGTGCGTCGCCGGACCACGGCCGCCCACCGGACCGGGGCGACCACCGGGTCGGCCGGCCCGGTGGGGACGGATCCGCGCGGGGCGTCCGGGGGCCACGGGCCGCCGCGCCCCGCACCCGGGGCCCCAGGGTGTTGGTGGCCAGGCTGGACAGTGACGGCGACGTGCTCCTCGCCGGCCCCGCCGTGCGGGCCGTCGCCGCCGGTGCGAGCCACCTGGCGCTGCTGTGCGGGCCGGCGGGCGAGCGGGCGGCCCGCCAGCTTCCCGGGGTCGACCAGGTGCTGCGGTGGCGCTGCCCGTGGATCGACGCCGACCCGCCCCCGGTGCGCGGCCCCGACGTCGACGCCCTGGTGGCCCGGCTCGCCGGCCTCTCCCTCGACTCGGCCGTGGTCCTCACCTCCTTCCACCAGTCGGCGCTTCCGCTGGCGCTCCTCCTGCGGCTGGCCGGGGTGCCCCGCGTCGCCGCGGCCTCCTCCGACTACGCCGGCACGCTGCTCGACGTCCGGTTGCGCCCCGGTGAGGACTTCCCGGAGGACCTCCCGGAGCCGGAACGTGCCCTCCTGGTGGCCGAGGCCGCTGGTTTCCCGCTGCCCGCCGGTGACGACGGGCGCCTCGCGGTGCTTCCCCCACCACCGGTGCGGGCCCTGGCCGCCTCGGCCCCCTACGTCGTCGTGCACCCGGGAGCCTCGGCCCCCGCCCGCCGGTGGCCCGGTGGGCACTGGCGGGAGGCGGCCAGGCGGCTCGCCCAGCGGGGGCACCGGGTGGTGGTCACCGGTGGTCCCACCGAAACGCGGCTGACCCGGGAGGTCGCCGGCGACCACGCCCTCGACCTGGGCGGGCGGACGTCGTTCCCGCAGTTGTCCGGGCTGGTCCTCGGCGCGTCCGCCGTGGTGGTCGGCAACACCGGACCGGCGCACCTGGCGGCCGCGCACGGCACCCCCGTGGTCTCGCTGTTCGCCCCCGTCGTGCCGGCCCGCAGATGGGCGCCCTACCGGGTCCCCACGGTCCTGCTCGGCGACCAACGCGCCCCCTGCGCCGGAACCAGGGCACGGCACTGCCCGGTGCCGGGGCACCCGTGCCTGTCGGACGTCGCCCCGGAGACCGTGGTGCGGGCGGTCGAGCGACTGGTGGGCCGGCCGCCCCGCCAGGTTTCCCCACAGCCCCGTGTTGCGCGCCCGGACCTCCGGGTACCCGGGGGGCATGACTGATCCGGTATCCGACACACCAACCCGAGACCCCGACCAGTGGCCCGACCTGCCGAGGACCGCGATCGTCACGGGTGGCGACTCCGGTATCGGCCGCTCGATCGCCGTCAGCCTCGCCGGCGGCGGGCTCGACGTGGGCATCACCTACCACTCCGACGCCGAACGCGCCCGGCACGCCGTCAAGGAGATCGAGGGCCGGGGAGGCCGGGCGTTCGCCAGGCAGACCGACCTGTCCGACCTGCCCGACGCGGCGTCGGTGATCGACGAGCTCGCCGACGAACTGGGCGGCGTGGACGTCCTCGTCAACAACGCCGGGGTCGGTTCGGACGCGCTCGGCATCGACACCAGCTACGAGAAGTGGCGGCAGGTCACCTCGGTCAACCTCGACGCGGTGTTCCTGTGCTCGCAACGCGCCGCCCGACGCATGATCGACGCCGGGCACGGCGGGCGGATCATCACCATCACCAGCATCCACGAACACCTGCCCCGCACCGGCTTCGCGCCCTACGCGGCGGCGAAGGGCGGGGCGGGGCAGCTCACCCGTGTCCTGGCGCTGGAACTGGCCAGGCACGGGATCACGGTCAACGCGGTGGCCCCCGGGGAGATCAGCACCGGCATGAACGACCAGGAAGGGGTGGACCCCGCCGAGCAGCCGAGGCCCGGCGTCCCCCTCGGTCGGCCCGGCGCGGCCGACGAGGTCGCGTCGGCGGTGGCGTTCCTCGCCACCCCGGCGGCCTCCTACATCACCGGGGTCTCGCTGCTCGTGGACGGTGGGCTCGCGCTCATGGGGCCGGAGGCCGGCCTGCGCCTGCCCACCGACGAGTGGCGCGACGGCTGACCGGAACGCCGGGCACCGCGCGCCACCCGTTCGGGCGCCGGGGACCGGCCCCGGTGTCCGCCGGCGGAACGGCGCGGGCGAGACCAGGAACGCAGGACGACAAGCAGCGCGGACGAGACGAGGTGGACGTACCGATGAAGGCCGTCGTGTGGCACGCACCAGGCGAGATCGCCGTGGAACAGGTGCCCGACGCCCGGATCCAGGAGCCGACCGACGCGGTCGTCAGGCTGACGGTCAGCGCGATCTGCGGGACCGACCTGCACATGGTGCGGGGCAGCCTCCCCGGGATGCGTCCCGGCACGGTCCTCGGGCACGAGGGGGTCGGGGTGGTCGAGGAGGTCGGCCCCGAGGTCCGGAACTTCCGACCAGGGGACCGGGTGGTGATCCCCTCCACGCTGTGCTGCGGGACCTGCTCCTACTGCCGCGCCGGTTACACCGCGCAGTGCGACCGGGCCAACCCGCAGGGCGCCCTCGCCGGCACCTCGTTCTTCGGCGGGCCCGAGATGACCGGCCCGGTCGACGGGCTCCAGGCCGAGTACGCCCGCATCCCCTTCGCCCACGTCAACCTGGTGGCCCTGCCCGAGGAGGTCACCGACGAGCAGGCCATCGTGGTCAGCGACGTCTACCCCACGGCGTGGTTCGGCGCCCTGCTCGCCGAGGTGTCCCCCGGCGACGACGTCGCCGTGTTCGGTTGCGGCCCGGTGGGCCAGTTGGCCATCACCTCCGCCCAGCAACAGGGCGCCAACCGCGTCCTCGCCGTCGACCACGTGGCCTCCAGGCTGGAGATGGCCCGGTCCCAGCACGCCGAGACCGTCGACTTCGACACCGAGGACCCGGTGGAGACCATCCGCCAGCTGACCGGCGGAATCGGCGTGGACCGGGTCATCGACGCGGTGGGCGTGGACGCCGAGGCCCCGGCGTGGGCCGCGCCGGAGGGATTCCCCGAACAGCGGCGGGAGATCACCGAGCCGGGCGTCGAGGGAGGGGACCAGCTGCCGCCCATCGCCCCGAGCCAGGCCTCGGAGTGGGCGGTGCGGGCGGTGGCGAAGGCCGGAACAGTGGGAGTCGTCGGGGTCTACCCGCCCACGATGGACCGCTGGCCCATCGGGACGGCGATGAACCGCAACCTGACCGTGAAGCTCGGGAACTGCAACCACCGGACGCACATCCCCGAGTTGCTGCGCATGGTCCGGTCCGGCGTCGTCGACCCCCTCGCCTCGGTCACCCAACTCACCGACTGGGACGGTGTCATCCGCTCCTACCACACCTTCGACGACAAGGAGCCCGGCTGGGTGAAGGTCGCCGTCGCGGTCTGACGAGAAAGCGAACCGATACGAGACGGGAAGTGGTCAGTGTGCGCGCCGTGGTGTTGAGCTGCACCCTGAAACGTTCCCCGGCCAAGTCGAACACCGAACTGCTCACCTCGGTGGTGGTGGACGAGCTCCGGGAGCGCGACGTCGACGTGGAACAGATCCGCGTCGTCGACCGCGAGGTCCCGCGCGGGGTCGAGACGGACCTCGGGGGAGCCGACGAGTGGCCGGAGATCCACCGCCGGCTGCTGGAGTCGGAGATCCTCATCGTCGCCACCCCGACCTGGCTCGGCCAGCCGTCCTCGGTCTCCCGGCAGGTGCTGGAACGGATGGACTCGATGATGTCCGAGACCGACGACGCGGGGCTCCCGGTGGCCTACAACCGGGTGGCCGGTGTGGTGGTGACCGGCAACGAGGACGGAGCGCACCACGTGATCAGCGAGACCAACGGCGCGCTGATCGACGTGGGCTACACGGTCCCCGGCCAGTCCTGGACCTACTGGAACATGGGGCCGGGGCCGGGCCCGAACTACCCGGACGTCGACCACGGGCACGAGTGGGCGCACCGCACGGGCCGCATGATGGCCTCCAACCTGGTGGCCGTCGCCCGCGCACTCCAGCGGTCGCCGATCCCCGTGCCCCCGAGCTGATCCGCCGCACGGGGCGATCCGAGGCGCGAAGGCGGAGCCCAGCCGCGGTGCGCCGCGTCCCCACCCGCACCGGCCACGAGGCGGACGGATGCCGGGCGGGTGCGGCCGGCAGGCCCCGGGGCCGGGGGTGGGAGC
>NZ_AGVX02000205.1 GCF_000239155.1 Actinoalloteichus spitiensis RMV-1378 | reverse complement strand
CCAGTCCCGGGCCCACCGCTCCACCGTGCCGGCATCGAACAGGTCGGTGTTGTACTCCAGCTCCACCACCAACCCCTCCGCGTCCGGCCAGAACTCGAAGGTCACCTCGAACCGCGAGGACGCCCGGTCCAACACCACCCGTCGCGCCGGCATCCCCCCGAACTCGGCCACCTCACCCACCGCGTTCTGCAACACCACCATCACCTGCGCCAACGGCGGCCGGGACGCGTCCCGCACCCCACCCACGGCGTCGACCACCCGGTCGAAGGGCACGTCCTGGTGGGAGAACGCCCTCAGCACCGTCTCCCGGACCCGCGCCAGAAACACCTCGGCGGACTCGGACAGATCCACCCGGGATCGCAGCACCAGGGTGTTGACGAAGAACCCGACCAGCCCTTCCAGCTCGGTGCGGTCCCTACCCGAGACCACCGTGCCCACCGCGATGTCGTCCTGCCCGCTGTGCTGGGCCAGCACCAGCTGGGTAATCGCGGTCAGGGTCATGAACAGGCTCGCCCCACCCGAGGCGCCCCACCGTGTCAACCGGTCCACCACCGCGGGCGGGACCCGCAGGACGTGCACCGCGCCCACCGAACTGCGCACCACCGGTCGGGCACGGTCGGTGGGCAGTTCCAGCACCGGAACCCCGGCCAGCTGCTCCCGCCAGTAGTCGAGCTGTTCCTCCCAACCGGCCTTCTCGGTCTGGTCCCGCTGCCAGGCTGCCCAGTCCCGGTAGGACACCGGTAGCGCGGGTAGTTCCACCGGGGCACCGGCCAGCTCGGCGGTGTAGTACTGGTCCAGCTCCCGGACCAGCACACCCATCGACCACCCGTCCGTCACGATGTGGTGCATGACCAGTGCGAGGACTTCGGACTCGTCGCTCTCGCGGATCAGGAGGGCTCGTACCAGGGGACCAACACCGAGCTCGAAGGGCTTCGAGGACTCGACTCGCAGCTCCTCGCCCAGCCGGAGATCCCGCTCAACGCCGTCAAACGAGGTCAGGTCGAGCGTCCGGAGCCCGACCGCCGCGTGCTCACGAACGCGCTGTCGGCCCACACCGCCATCGAAGTCGAAGACAGTCCGCAGCGAGTCATGGCGGTCGGCGAGGCGGCACAGCGCTGCGCGTAGGGCATCGTGCCGAACACGACCTGCCACCCGGAGTGCGATTCCGGTGTTGTACTCCACTCCCCCCGGGCTGAAGCTGTCGAGGAACCACAACCGCTGCTGAGCCGAGGAGAGCGGCGCGGCGGCCACGTCTCCTCGTGCGGGGATGACATCGTTCGTGCCGTCTGGGACGACATCGGCGCTGGCCAGGAATGCCGCCAGTCCTCGGATGGTCGGGTGGTCGAAGAGGACGCGGGACGGAAGCTCAACGGACGTGCCGGACCGCAGTCTTGCCAGCACCCGGGCACCGCTGATGGAGTCGCCGCCGATGCGGAAGAAGTCGTCGTCGACACCGATGCCCGTCGTTCCGAGCACTTCACTCCACAGTACGAGGAGGGATCGTTCGGTCTCGGTCGACGGCTCGGCGTGCTCAGCCCCGCCGTGGTACGTGGGTGCGGGCAGCGCCACGCGGTCCAGTTTCCCGTTGTGGGTTACTGGCAACTCGTCCAGGACCACCCACCCCGTGGGCATCATGTAC
>NZ_AGVX02000206.1 GCF_000239155.1 Actinoalloteichus spitiensis RMV-1378 | reverse complement strand
CGGTGCTCGGCTCGGCCCCGAACCTGCGGTCCGCCCTGGTGGAGGACGCCCAGCTGTTGGCGGCCAGGGACCGCCTGTGGGAGGAGTTCCGGATCGCCGCCGAGCCGGCGGCCGCCGTGCCCTTCGCGGCCTGGCTCGCCGGGGACGTTCCCGGTCGGCTCCCGTGCGTGGTGATCTGCGGCGCCAACACCGACTGGTCCCCGGCCTGAGGTGGACGCGGTCCCCGGGGCCACGGGCTGGGCTCGGGGCGTGCCGGCCAGCCCGTGACGGGCTTGGTCAGGAGGTGGCGCTGATGCGGCCCGCACCCAGCACCAGATCACCGGCTTCGGCGTCCGGTCGGTACAGGACGGCGACCTGCCCCGGAGCCACCCCCCGGACGCTGTCGCGCAGCCTGATCCGCACGCGGTTGCCGTCCCGTTCGGCCACCGCCGGGGCGGTGCCGCCGTGCGCCCGGATCTGCACGATGCACTCGACCAGCCCGTCGAGCGGTCGTCCCGTCGGCCACACCGGGTCGTCGGCGACGATCTCGGTCACGGCCAGCCGCTCGGCGGAACCCACGCGGACCGTGCCCGACACGGGTTCGAGCGAGAGCACGTAGCGCGGGCGCCCGTCGGGCGCGGGTCGGTCGAGACCGAGGCCCTTGCGCTGGCCCACGGTGAACCCGTGCACCCCGCCGTGCTGGCCCAGCACCTCCCCGGTCTCGTCGTCCACGAGGTCGCCCGAGCGGTTGCCGACCCGGGCGTCGAGGAACGCCCGGGTGTCCCCGTCGGGGATGAAGCAGATGTCGTGGCTGTCGGGTTTCCTGGCCACGGCGAGGTCCTGCCGTTCGGCCTCGGCCCGGATGTCCGGCTTCCGGGTGTCCCCGACGGGGAACAGGGCGTGCCGCAGCTGGTCGGGGCGGAGCGAGGCCAGGACGTAGGACTGGTCCTTGTCCGGGTCCACCGCCCGGCGCAGCTCGACGCCCTCCCCGTCGGCGGTGGCCGAGATCCTGGCGTAGTGGCCGGTGCAGACCGCGTCGAAACCGAGGGCCAACGCCTTCTCCAGCAGCGCCTCGAACTTGATGCGCTCGTTGCACCGCATGCAGGGGTTCGGGGTGCGCCCCGCCTCGTACTCGGCGACGAAGTCGTCGATGACGTCCTCGCGGAACCGTTCGGCGAAGTCCCAGACGTAGAAGGGGATGCCGAGGAGGTCAGCCGCGCGGCGCGCGTCCCGGGAGTCCTCGATGGTGCAGCACCCCCTTGCCCCGGTGCGCAGCGTCCCGGGTTTGGCGGACAGCGCCAGGTGCACACCGACCACGTCGTGCCCGGCGGCGACGGCCCGCGCCGCGGCCACCGCCGAGTCCACTCCCCCACTCATCGCCGCCAGGACTCGCAAGGTCACACCTCCGCCGAAGTTCGCAGTGTCCGTCCGCCACGCCGCCGGGCCCCGGCCAGGCCCGCGCTGCGCGCCCTGGCCACCACGGGCCCGATCGCCTCCCGGACCGCCGCGACGTCCTCGGCGGTCGAGGTGTGCCCCAGCGAGAACCGCAGGGAGCCCCGCGCGGTGGCCGGGTCGGCGCCCACGGCGAGCAGCACGTGGCTGGCCTGGGCGACGCCGGCCGTGCAGGCCGAGCCCGTGGAGCACTCGATGCCCTTCGCGTCGAGGAGCATCAGGAGGCTGTCCCCCTCGCAGCCGGGGAAGGTGAAGTGTGCCAGTCCCGGCAGCCGCCCGGGGTGGGGCCCGGTGGCCGGGCCGTCGGCGTCGCCGTTGAGCACCGCGTCGGGGACGGCGGCGCGCACGGCGGCGACCAGGTCGTCCCGCAGCACCGCGAGCCGGGCGGCCTGATCCGGCTGGTCGCCGACCGCCTCCCGGACCGCCACGGCCAGGGCGCTGATCGCCGGGACGTCGAGGGTCCCGGAGCGGATGTCCCGTTCCTGGCCGCCCCCGTGCAACAGCGGGGTGCACGAGGTCTGCCGGTCGAGGAGGAGCACGCCCGCGCCGGCGGGGCCGCCGAGCTTGTGCCCGGTCAGGGTGAGGGCGTTCGCCCCGCTGCCCGCGAAGTCGACGGGGATGGCGCCGACCGCCTGCACGGCGTCGGTGTGCATCGGGATCCCGTGCGCGGCGGCGGTCCTGGCCAGTTCGGGGACGGGGTTGACGGTGCCGATCTCGTTGTTGGCCCACATGACGGTGACCAGGGCCACCGCGTCCGGGTCCTCGGCGATGGCCTCGGCCAGCGTCGCCGGGTGCACCCGGCCAGCCGTGTCGACCGGCAGCCAGGTGACGTCGGCGCCCTCGTGGTCGGCCAACCACTGCACGGCGTCGAGCACGGCGTGGTGTTCGACGGCGGAGGCCAGGATGCGCCGTCGGCGGGGGTCCTCGGCGCGGCGCGCGTAGAAGATCCCCTTGACCGCGAGGTTGTCGCTCTCCGTCCCGCCGCCGGTGAAGATCACCTCGGAGGGGCGGGCGCCGAGGGCGTCCGCGATCGCCTCCCGGGACTCCTCCACGGTGCGGCGGGCCCGACGGCCGGAGGCGTGCAGCGACGAGGCGTTGCCCAGGGTCAGCAGCGCCGCGCTCATGGTGGACACCGCGCCCGGTCGCATCGGGGTCGTCGCGGCGTGGTCGAGGTAGGCCATCGTTGACCCAGCCTAACGGGGGTCGTGGGCTGCTCGGCAGGCACGCGACGGCCGGCGGGGGCGACGCGGGTCACCCACCTGGTGGTGCGCCGCCCGGCGCGGGGCCGGCCCGGGGCCGCTGACTGGGTTGGGGGAAACGACGTTGATCGGCTGCGATGATTCATCCTCCGAGTCCGTCGGGCAACTTTCCTTTGAGGTGGCCGAGATCGCTCCTCGATACCCCCGGATGCGGCGATGGGTCCCGCGCCGTGGGGACGTACCCGAGGAGGAGGACGACCCGCGACCGGCCAAGCGCGCGACCTCATCCGACCCGGCATCCGCTCCCGCCGCCCCGTTGCCGCACCCGGCCGGACTGACCGGCCGTGCGGACTACCACCGGCGGGCGTGAACCAGGGCGGAGCACGACCGGAACGCGCGCCCGAGACGTCAGGAATGGGCAAGAGTCGAAATCCGGCCTGCTTCATGAACCGCGCGATGAAACCTTGACGAGCTTCTTTCGCTCCGCTCCCCCGTGGGTAGCCTGTTCGCGAATCCCCGCCCAACGTGACCGCTACACGCGACCAGGTGGAGGCACCGGCGGGGGACGATTCCGGCGAGAAGAGGGAACCATGCCCGACTTCGGACGGATGTTGCGGCGCCTGCGCCAAGAACGAGGCTGGACACAGACCGAACTAGCACGCCGGGTGCACGTCGGGCAATCCGCTCTCAGTCGTTACGAATCCGGGCGCTCGCAGCCAAGTCCTGATGTCGTGGAAGCACTCGCCGAAGTCCTGGGAGACGCACTACGCACCGCCGCACCCGCAATGGCCCTCAACCAGGTCGACGGTGGCGCTGGTGATGGGCTCGCCGCGATCGAACTCGCCCGCCGTGTCAAAGCCTCCGATGTTGGCGACAGCACTCTTCAGCAGTTGGAGGAGGGGTTCGACCAGATGGCCACCGCCTATTCGTCCGCCGCTCCGCCGCTGCTGCTCCCGCAGGTCACCAGTCACCTCGGGTACGTGTTTGAACTGCTGGACGGCCCCAAACTCTCGCTGTCCGCACACCGGCGGCTGGTCGTCGCCGGGGCCTGGTACTCCCTGCTGGCCGCGACGCTCCACATCGACCTGAACCAACACGGGGCGGCCACGGCCAGACTCCGTGCGGCAGCGTCGCTGGCGAGACACGCTGGTCACGACGAGATCCGAGCATGGGCGGCGGAGACCGAGGCATGGCGGCAGCTCACCGCCGGCCAACTACGTCGCGCCTACGACCTCACGGAGGCCGCGCGGTACCTCGCTCCGGTCGGTTCGTCGATTCATGTCCAGGCCACCGCCCAGCAGGGCCGCGTGCTCGCGCGCCTCGGTGATTCCGAGCGGACCTATCACGCCGTCGACTCCGTGAACTCCCTGGCTGCTGATCTGCCAGCTCTCGACGCGGACGAACGGGAACACCACTACCGGTATGACGGAACGAAACGCTGCGCCTACACCGCGACCACCCTGTCGTGGCTGGGAGATCCGGCAGCAGCGGGACACGCTGAGCATGTGATCGACCAGTTGACACCGAAAGCTAGTGAGTCAGGCCGATGGCCCAGGAGACTCGCCAGTGCCTACCTGGATCTGGCTTTGGTGCAGGTGAAGACTGGAGAGGTCGACTCGGCGGCCGACTCCGCGCTGATCGCGATGCGTACGGGCAGCGTCGTGCCCTCCAACTTCTGGCGGGCTGCCGAAGTCGTGCGCGCGGTCGAGGCGCGCCGGATGCCGCAGGCCCGGGAACTCCAGGCCGCCTACCGGGAGATGACCCAGAGCTGACGGCACTATGCGCGCTATGCGCACCCCGACTCCCTTATGCCTATCACAGGCATACCTTTTCTCAGAAGGTAGTCGGCATGTCACTATCTGCTCATGCCTGACTTGGCCGAGTCGACGCAGTCCCCGCCCCGCTGCCCGTCGCCGGCGCGTGAGTTGTCCATCGAGTGGCCCGCCGCCGAGGGTGCACCGTGTGGTCCGGTCGGCACCGGGTTTGACGGAGGGAGCCTGGACACGCTGCGGCCCAGCAAGCCAAGTGCCGGCACTGCGAGCGAATGACAGAAGAACGAACATGCGGCCGGCGGCAGCCACTGGGGTTCTCCACCACCCGAAAGGATGGACCGCTCGGCTTCGGTTTTCCATATGACGCGACACCAACGGACATACCCCATACCCCGCGCGAAACGAGTGCTCGCGAATCTGGCCATGCGGTTCCACTCGCGCGGCCTACGCCTACTTCGCAGTTGGGGACCGAGACAGCCTCGGCGGCAGGGCGACCCCGACCCTCGTCGCCAAGGCGCACCACCCCCGAGTGGGGTGACCATCGATCGATGTAAAGGGAGAGGAGACACCCAATGGAAGAGCAGGAAGCGGTGTACGAGCCGCCGACGCTGGTGGAAATCGGTGCGATTACCGAACTGGTCCTCGGATCGGACTTCCAGGACACCGCAGACAAGAAGAACAAGTACTACTGATCTCCAAGGAGTGATGCGCGGTGTGGCTCGGCACCGAAGCTGACGATGCGTGGGTCACGTCGCCGCGTGAAGTCACGGGCTGGGAGCAACGAAACCTGGATTGGTTCCGGGTCTGGCACTCCCAGCCCGCCCACTTCACGGAGGTTCCAGGCTGCCGGGTGCTGATCCTTGGCCACACAACCGGCGATATCAAACGCGGCGCGCACGCCCTCGCCCGTGGCGATGACTCCGCGCTCGCTGCCCTCGGTGCAAGCTCAACCGTGATTGCGGTCCGACCGCAGGACGCACTGATCTGCGGCGATCTAGCTGGGCAGCACCTGGTCACTTACACGGACAGAGACGGGCAGGTGCTGACTGGTGGCTCTCCCCGCCTCGTCGCACGAGTCCTGGGTTCTCAGCTGAACTGGAGATGGCTCGCTCTCCAGCTCGCCGCGCTTCCGGCCGCAGACGTGTGGTGGACCGGCAGCCCCTGGCGAGGCATCTCGGTCGCACATCCTGGGTGGGCACTCCATCTGCGGCGATGCGGTGGTTGTTCCGTCCGCCAGGTCACGAGGCTACCCGAAGCTACTGCGACCCTGGGCGAGGCTGCCGAGACAACGCGACGAGCTTTGACCAGTGCGGTGCGGTCTCGAGCTGAGCGGCCTTGCTCGGTGGATCTCTCTGGTGGGATGGATTCGGCGGCGATCGCGACGTTGGCCGCCGCGCACGTCGCGAAGGACAGCCGAGTTCCGGCTGTGACCTTGCTCGACTCCGGGAACGACGACGCCCTGACGGCCCGTGCGATCGCCGAGGCTGTTCCCTCGCTGCAGCAGTATGAACATGAGTCACCAGCAAGTGTCCTGCCGTTCGGCGATCTAGAACTGCTGGGGCTGTGCGACGAGCCAGTAAGCGCTGCGGGGAGCATCGCCAGCGAACGCTGGTACACCCAACTGCTGATAAGCCAACACGGCTCACGACGGCATCTGACTGGAGAGGGCGGCGACGCTGTACTCACCGCCCCACTGGCCTATCTCGCCGACCTCGTTGGCCTTGATCAGTGGCGGCAGTCCTCGGCATGGGCACGGCTTCGCACCACCTCCCCGACCGCCGTCTATCGAGCGGCCCGCAAGTTGCGATCAACTACCTACAGTGGCGCGCTGTGCGCCTATGCCAATGCGCTCCTCAGCACCTCGCAGGATGACGCACGTTGCGAACAGCGAGTAACCTGGTTCGGCTCACCTACCCCCCATCTGCTCACCCACTCGGTGCGCGCCGCTGCCGCTGACGCGCTGCGCGAGCACGCCGAAAGCCACCGAGCACCGACCACGCCCCTGGGGAAGGGTGCCGGCACCGGCGATGTCGCCGCATGGATTCGACTGATTGTCCTCGGCCGTCAGCTGCGAGGCTTCACGCAGCTGGCCGCCCAAGCGGGCCTGGCGGTCGAATCTCCCTGGCTTGATGACGCTGTGGTTCGAGCTTGCTGGTCAACCCCTGCGACCAGACGCACCAACGCTCATCAGCTCAAGCCCCTACTCGCGACAGCATTGCGCGGCGTGGTGCCGGACATCGCGTTAACCCGCTCCACCAAGGGAGCCTTCACTGCTCTGCACTACGAAGGACTCCGCCACCACCACGTCCAACTACTTGAAATGTTCACCAACAGCCACTCCGCCGCACTCGGCCTAGTCGACGACAACGCGGTTCGTAAAATGCTTCAGCACGCCAATTCCGGGCGCGCCGTACCGCTCGGTCACCTCGACGCCGTGATTTCACTGGAAGCATGGCTACGATCTGATGGAGGTACGAAGACGTGAATGTGACGACTGATTCACGAGTCCAGTCCGCGGAGCACCACGACGGCAGTCTCGTCCTCATCGCCGAACACACCGGCAAGATCTACCAATGTTCACCCACGGCCTCGTTGATGTGGCGGACGATCGAAGAGATCGGTGACCTCGACCACGCTGCTGACACGATCGCCGCTCGATGCGGCATCACCGTCGTTCAGGCGCGGAGCGATCTCGACGCGTTCGTGGCGACGCTGGCCGAACATCGCCTGACGCGCGGCACCTCGAAAAGTGGAAGGAACAGGTCGTGAGTACGCCGATGGCTCTGCCGGACACCGGTAATCCGGGGCCAACGTGGATGGTCCGAGCATCCGGTGCGGGGGCGGCGCTGGGTGCCTGGCTGTTGCTGCGCGCCGTCCGGTTCGACCGCGTCACCCGCCTGGTCCAGGTCCTGGTGAGGTCAGGACGCCCGGCGACCAGCGCTAAGGTCGCGGACCTCGTGAGTGCGGTCGATGCCGGTGCCAGGCGGCTACCGGTACGGGTGGCCTGCCTTGAACGCTCTCTCGCGGTCGTGCTGCTGGCGTGGGCACAGCGACGCGCGGTGACGTGGTGCTACGGCACCAGCATCCGGCCGCCGCTGCGCCTCCACGCCTGGGTGGAGGCCCCCGACGGGCGACCCGTCGGTGAACCCGACGACCTCGGCTACCGCGCCACTCGGCGCATCCTCCCCGACGGAAGGGACGGCATCGCGTGACCCGTTCGGCGATCGACTACGACGAGTGGACCACCGGTGACGACGGTGAGCAGATCACCCAGACCAGCGCGCCGGACATCATCGCCGACCTGCTCGACCTGCTCGACGTCCAGCCCGCCGACCGGGTCCTCGAGGTCGGCACCGGCAGCGGGTACTCCACCGCGCTGTTGGCCGCGCTCACCGGCCCCGCCGGGCGGGTCACGTCGGTGGACGTCGACCAGGGCCTGGTCGCCCGCGCCTCCGCCCGGTTCACCGCCGCCGGGTGGCACCACGTCGAGGTGCTCGCCGGTGACGGTCTGCTCGGCGCGCCCGGACGGGCGCCGTTCGGCCGGATCATCGCCTGGACCACCCCGCCCGCCATCCCGCGCGCCTGGTTGGACCAGGCCGAGGACGGGGCCGTCCTGGTGTCCCCGGTGCAGCTGGCTCCGGTCGCCCACGCCCACGCGGTGCTCCGCGCCGAGGTCGAGGCCGGTCAGCTGCGGCCGAGGTCGTTGCACCGGGGCAGCTTCATCGAATCCCACGACCGGACACCGGAGGACTTCCGGATACCGACCCGGTTCGTCGACGCCGTCACCACGGACGGCGCGACACCGTGTTGGCTGAGTGCGGCGGCACTGCGCGGGAACCCCGGCCGCGCCCGGGCGCTGTTGGTCGACCTCCTCGGCCACGGTGTCACCGAGGCCGCCGGGACCGCGCTGGGTGGCTACGCCGAACGTCGGGCCGCCCTCGGTCACGTCCTCGCCGCCGATCCGGACCGGGCGTGCAGCGCGGCCGGCCCGTGGGGACGGGGCACCGGTCTCGCCAGCGGGTCGGGCGTGGCGCTCCTGACCTCCGGCGGCGACCTGGTCCACGTGGGCGATCCCGCCGTCGTGGACGGGTTGCGCGTGGCGCTGCGGGCGTGGACGGAGGCGGGACGGCCGGACCTCTCGGCGGTCCCGCCCGACATCCGCGCCTGGTGACCAGCCCCGTGTCCCCGGTGTGCCGGCGTCCCCGGCTGGTCGCCACCACCCGCCACGGGGGGTCGCGGCTGCGGTCGCGACTCCCTCCGCCGTGGGTGGTGCACGAACGGGCGCCCCCGCGACTGCGCTGCGCGGATCCTCTCCACGCGCGCCGCCTCGTACCCGCCACCCGGCGGTCGCGGTCATGCCCCCGACCGGCGGGAAGGTCCGAGGCCGTGGGAGGAGACCCCTGCCTCAGGCCAGGGCACGGCAACCGCCACCGGGCGTGGGGTCATGCTGCCCAGTGCGGACGGGACCGGCTCGTAGGCGCTGGGGCCGGTCTCCCGCTGACGGGGCGCGCGGCGGGGTCGAACACGGGTGTCTGATCGCCGAGGCGGCGGGGGGCGCACCGCGCGGATCCGGCTGGACTTCCCGGTGTCGGCGCGACCGGGGCCATCCTGATCTCGGCGGTGTCGGGTACCCGCCCGGCTTCCACGACGTGGCCCCGGTCGGCGGGACGCCGAC
>NZ_AGVX02000207.1 GCF_000239155.1 Actinoalloteichus spitiensis RMV-1378 | reverse complement strand
CAGGTCGGCGGTCCCGGACGGTCGCGGCCCGGGCCGTGCCCGGT
This sequence comes from Actinoalloteichus spitiensis RMV-1378, assembly GCF_000239155.1. GTDB lineage: Bacteria > Actinomycetota > Actinomycetes > Mycobacteriales > Pseudonocardiaceae > Actinoalloteichus_B > Actinoalloteichus_B spitiensis. The sequence continues at coordinate 14,994 of NZ_AGVX02000207.1, read as the reverse complement.
GGCCGCCCCGCCGGGGACCGGACCGGGCGAACGCCCGGGTGCGTCAGTCGACGGGTTCGAGGACGATGACGGGGATCTCCCGGTCAGTGCGCTCCTGGTAGTCCGCGTAGTCCGGGTAGGCGGCCACGGCCCGCTCCCACCAGGTCGCCTTCTCCTCGCCGGTCACCTCACGCGCCCTGTAGTCGCGGCGCACCGGCCCGTCCTGGAGTTCCACGGTGGGGTGGGCGAGCACGTTGTGGTACCACACGGGGTGCTTCGGCGCGCCGCCGAGCGAGGCGACGGCGGCGTAGGCGCCGTCATGTTCGACCCGCATCAGCGGTGACTTGCGCAGCAGACCGGAGCGCCTGCCCTTCGTCGTCAGCACGACCACCGGCATCCCCCGGAGCGTGGTCCCCTCGGTGCCGCCGGAAGCTTCGTACAGCTCGACCTGGTCGCGGACCCACTTCTCGGGGCTGGGCTCGTACGTTCCGCTCAGCGGCATGGGCTTCGTCCTCTCCACGGGAGTGGTGCGGGCACTTCGGCCCGAGCACCGTCGTCACACCGGTGACAACAACCGCGAGCACCCGTCCTGTTCCCCGAGTCCGCAGTCGACCGCGTGACCGGCCCAGCGGGCCGTGTCCCCCACGTCGGGACGCGCTGGTCCCGGCGGCGAGCCGGTGGTACCGGACGCTGGGGTGATCCGCACCTCACCCGAGGAACCGTCTCAGCCGTCACCCAGGGCCGCCAGCAACTCCAGGAGGCGGTCGCGGATCCGCAGGACCTCCGGTTCGGTGAGCAGACCGGGCTGGAACTCCAGCCTGCCGCGCAGGGCCTCGCCCGGGGAGACCACGAGGGCCAGCGGGTAGTGCGTCGCATCCACACCCGACAGCCCGGTCACGCGTAGGCCGGTGTTCGGGGGTGGTTGGAGCGCGCCGGCGGCCACGGGGTAGTTCTCGAAGGCGACGAGCGTGTCGAACAGGTCGCCGACTCCGGCGAGCCGTTGGATGGTCCCCAGGTCGACGTGGTGGTGTGCTTCGAGCCGCGCCTGGTCGTCCTGGAGAACGGCGGGATCAGCGCCGACCCGGGCCCGCACCGGGACGGTCGTGGCGAACAGGCCCACCATCGTCTCCACGCCGGGCAGGTCGGGTGGTCTGCCGGACACGACCGCGCCGAACACCACCTCGGCCTGTCCGGTGAGTTCGCCGAGCAGGTCGGCCCAGGCGGCGCGGACCAACGTGCTCGGGGTCAGGCCGTCCCGCCGGGCCCTGGCCCGCAGTGACCGTGTCAGCTCCACCGAGCAGTCCACGGGAACGCGGGCTGGTGCTCGGCGTGCCTCGCGCCCGGGCGGGGCTCCGGTGAGCAGCGTCGGCTGGACGTCGCGCAGCTCAGCGGACCAGGCCGCCTCGCTCGCGGAGCGGTCCCGGTCGGCCAGCCACACGAGGTAGTCGCGGTAGGCGGCCGCGGGCTCGGGAGGCCGGCCCGCGTAGTGCTGGAACAGGTCGCGCAGGATGAGGGGCAGGGACCACCCGTCGAAGAGGATGTGGTGGTTGGTGAGGGTCAACCGGTGGTCGTCCTCCGCCCGGCGCTCCAGCGCGAAGCGCAGCAGCGGCGGGGTGGCCGGGTCGAAGGGCGGCTCCTCGTCGCTCGGCGCGGCGAGGGTCCAGGGCGCGGAGGTGCGTGGGCTCTCGACGATGACCGCCACGGGTTGTGCCAGACCTCGGTGGAGGAAGCCGGCGGTGAGGTTGGGGTGGCGGGCCAGAACGGCGTCGGCGGCGCGTCGGAGGCGGTCCACGTCCAGGGGACCGGCCAGGTCGAGCGCCATCCGGGTGGTGTAGACGTCGGTCGCGTCGGGCCGGAGGGCGGCGAGCTGGAGGTGGAAGAGCATTCCCTGTTGCAGTGGCGACAGGGGCAGGACGTCAGTCGGGGGGCCGACGGCGGCGACGATGCCCGACAAGTCGGCGGGTGTCAGCTCGACCAGGGGGAAGTCCTCGGGGACGGCGGTGCTGACGTCGGGCCGTCCCACCTCCGTGATGAGGCGGTCGACGGCGTCCCGCCAGCGGGCCGCCAGCCGCGCGATGTCCGCCGCGTCGGCCACCCGGTCCGGCCAGGTGAACGTGATCTGGAGTTCCGGTCCTGGCAGGACGACCGCGCTGATCTCGAGGGCGTGCGCGAAGGGGGCGTCATCGGGCATTCCGGTGTCGAGGACTCCGGATTCGGGTGCGAGTGACCAGTGGCCCTGGTCGGAGAGCGTGTCGAGGCGGCCCAGGTAGTTGAAGCCGATCACCGGGGTGGCGGTGTCGTGGAGGTCCTCGGACCGAGCCAGATGACGCAGTACGCCGTAGCTGATCCCCTGGTCGGGGACGGAGTGCAGGCGGCGCCGCACGGTGCGGAGGACAGCGGTGGGGTCGGAGGCGTCGACGGTTCCCGTCCGCAGCGGGTGGAGGCTGGTGAACCAGCCGACCGTGTTGTCCAGGCCGGCGTCGTCTGGTCGACCGTGGCGTTCGACGTCAACGGTCACGCCTCCGGTCGCGAGTGCCAGGGCGGTGAGGAGCACGTCGTCGACGCCGATCCGCGCGTGACCGGGCACCGTGGTCAGCAACGCGGTGGTCTCCTGCGGGGGAAGGACGAGGCTGTGGCTCCGCGCGGTGCGGTGGGTGTCCCGGCTCGGGTCCAGCGCGGCCAGCCATTCGGGGCTCGGCCCCGGTTCCAGTTCGGCGCGCCACCTCGCCAGCTCGTCGTCGGTCGTGTGATGCGCGGCGCGGTCGGCGAGCTGGTGGGCCCAGGTCCGGAGGCTGGTGGTCGCGGGAGCGAGCGGGGCGGCGGTGCCCTGGGTGGCGGCCTCCCAGGCGAGGCGCAGGTCCTCGTGCAGGATGCGCCAGGACAAGGCGTCGACGGCGAGGTGGTGCACGGTGATCAGCAGGCGCCCCGGTCGTGGCCCTCGGTCGAACCAGGTGACCCGTACGAGGTCGCCCTGGTCGGGGTCCAGGGCTCCCTGGTCGGCACGGGCCGCCCGTCGAACCTGGTCCACCAGGGTGCTGGACGTGGAGCGTCGAGCACCGATCCGCCGGAGGGTTGGGGGCTGCCCGACGGACATGGTTTCCAGCTGGCCGTCCGGTCGGGTCCGCAGCCGGAGCGCGGGGTGGTGGTCGTACACGCTGCGCACCGCCCGGGCCAGGTCCGCCTCGGTCGCCTCGGCTGGAGTGACGAGCAGCAGGGCCTGGGTGAAGGCGCGCAGGGGGCCGCCCAGGTGCTGCCACCACCGCAGGACCGGGGTGGCGGGCATGGTGCCGATCCCGTCATCGGAACCGCTCCGGGCCGCTACGACACCCGCGATCCGCGCGAGCCTGGCGGGGGTGCCGTGCTGGAACACGTCCTTCGGGGAGAGCGCCAGCCCAGCCGTCCTCGCCCTGCTGGCCAGTTGGATGGCCATGATGCTGTCCCCACCGGACTGGAGGAACCCGTCGTCGACCCCGAGGTCGTCGACGCCGAGCAGGTCGGTGAACAGCTCGAGCAGGACCCGTTCCGCCCGGTTCGCCGGCGGCCGCGCCGGCGTGGCGCGGACCACCGCCGGCGAGGGTTCGGGGAGTGCGGCCCGGTCGATCTTGCCGTTGGCCGTCAGGGGCAGCGCGGCGAGGGGCACATGGGATGCCGGGGCCATGTGTTCGGGGAGGTGGGTCGCGACCAGTGCCCGCAGCTCCTCCACCGAGGCGGACCGCCCTGCGGCCGGCACGTGGTAGGCGATCAGCGACCGCCGGTCTGGGCCGGCGACCACCACCGCCTGCCGGACGTCCGGGTGGCTGGTGAGGACGGCCTCGACCTCGCCGGGCTCGACCCGGAAACCCCGGATCTTCAGCTGGCTGTCGTGCCGTCCAACGAACTCCACCGTTCCCGAACGCCTCCAGCGCACGAGGTCGCCGGTGCGGAACATCCGGGATCCGGGCGGGCCGAACGGGTCCGCGACGAAACGCTCCGCGGTGCGGGCGGCGAGGCCCGCGTAGCCGTGCGCCACTCCGGTCCCGCCGATGACGAGCTCACCAACGGTGTTGGCGGCGACGGGGCGGAGGCGGTCGTCGACAACGGCGACCCGGCTGCCGTTGGTGGGTGTGCCCAGCGGCAGCGGGTCCCCGACGGCCTCGGCCGTGGTGACGGGTTCGGTGAGCACGGCCGTGGTGGTCTCGGTGGGGCCGTACACGTGGAGGACGGTGAGGTCCGGGCAGTGCCGCAGTACCCGGCGGACCGAGTGGGGAGGCACGACGTCTCCCCCGGTCCACACCCGGCGCAGCCCGGAGAGCCACTTCGGGTTCTCCTGCGCCACGAGGGAGAACACCCCGGAGGACAGCCACAGCAGCTGGAGTCCGTGGGCGGCGACCAGGTCGCCGAGCGTGGCCGGGTCCAAACGGCCGGGGGGCGCGAGGACCAACCGTCCCCCGCTGGTCAGGGGCAGCCACAGTTCGAGGGTGGCGGCGTCGAAGGACAGCGAGCTGTGCAGCAGGGTCGCCCCGGCTTCTCCTCCGTCCCAGCACGGGTCGGTCACGAGGTCGGTGACGGCCCGGTGGCTGACGGCTACTCCCTTGGGGAATCCTGTGGACCCGGAGGTGTGCAGCACGTAGGCCGTCTGGTCGGGGTGACCGGCGACCTGGGGTGGGGTGGTCGGCCACGTCTCGTCGTCCGGACCGTCCACTAGGAGCACGGGCGGCCCGCCGGTGGCGGTGGCCTCCCCGTTCGCCCGGTCGGTGACCAGTAGGACGCTCCCGGCCCGTTCGGCGAGCGCCCGGCGGCGTCCGGGTGGGTCGTGGGGTTCGGTGGGCAGGTAGGCGGCGCCCGCACGCAGGACCGCCAACAGCGTGACGACCAGTTCAGGCGTCCTGGGTAGGTGAACGGTGACCACCGCCCCCGGCGTGACGCCGTGCGCGAGGAGCCGGTGTGCGAGCGCGTTGGCGCGGGCGTCCAGCTCGGCCCGGGTGAGGGCCCCGCCTGACCCGGACACGGCGATGCCGTTCGGGTCGGCGGCGGCGCGCGCGGCGACGAGTTCGTGCACCAGAGGTCGTGGGTCGGGGCCGGCGGGTTCGGTTCCCCGGAGCACGGCCGGCTGGTCCCGTTCCTGGCTGGTGCGGAGGTCGAGGCGGCTGACGGGTTGGTCCGGGTCGCGGCACACGGAGCGGAGGAGGGTCTGGAACCGGGAGGCCAGATCGGTCACGGTTCGCCGGTCGAACAGCGCCGTGTCGTACTCGATTCCGCCGCTGCCGTCCGCGACGTGCCAGGCGATCGAGAGGTCGAACTTGGCGGTCGTGGTGGGCACCGGCACCTCGGTGACCTGCAGGCCGGGCAGCTCGAGTGTCACGTCGGGCTTCTCGTGCACGGCGAGCGCCACCTGGAACAGGGGGTGGCACGACAGCGAGCGCACGGGGTCCAGGGCTTCGACCAGCTGGTCGAAAGGCAGGTCCTGGTGCGCGAACGCGTCCAGGTCGGCGGTTCGGACCCGGTGCAGCACGTCCCGGAACGTGGGGTCGCCGGAGGCGTCGACCCGCAGCACGACGGTGTTCACGAAGAAACCCACCAGGTCCTGGAGTTCCTCGTGCCCCCGGCCGGCCGTCGCGGTGCCCATGACCACGTCGGGACCGGCGCCCAGCCGGGTGAGGAGGGTGACCCACACCGCGTGCAGCACCAGGAACGGGGATGTCCCGGTGGCCAGCGCCAGAGCCCGAACCTCGGCACCACGGGTCGGATCGGCGGGGAACCGCACCACGTCACCGCGCCCGGCGGCGCGCGCTGGCCGGGCGCGGTCGGTGGGCAGCGGGGTTTCGCCGGGGATGCCGGCCAGCCGGGTGCGCCAGTAGGCGAGCTGCCGGCCGAGGACGGAGGTCTCGTCGTTCGGGTCGCCGAGCACCTCCCGGTGCCACTGGCCGTAGTCGGCGTAGTCGAGGGGCAGGGGCTTCCAGTCGGGCCGGCGACCGGCGCGGCGGGCCGTGTAGGCGGTGGTGAGGTCGGCGGACAGCCTGTCCAGCGACCACGCATCGCCGACGAGGTGGTGCAGGACGAGGAGCAGGACGTGGTCTCCTCCGCTGCCCTCCGCCTCCTCGGGCCTGGTTGCCTGACCGGCTGCGGCGTTGTTCGGCGCGCCGGTTGCGGCCGCGCCGCCGGGGTCGTCCCCGGCGTTGGTGCCGCGTTCGGCGTCGTTCCACGGCAGGAGTGTGAACAGCACGGCTCGGAAGGGGAGATCGGTGGCCAGGTCGAAGGGACGTTCGGTCTCAGCGGCCAGCGCCCCGGGGAGGGCTGGCACTGCGACGGGCACGGCCGACAGCGCACCCCGTGCCCGCTCGGCGGGCACGACGTCCTGCCAGGGTGATCCGTCCTCGTCCGGGAAGCGGGTCCGGAGGCTTTCGTGGCGGTCGAGGAGGTCGTCCACCGCGTGGCTCAGCGCTCGGGAGTCGAGGCCGCCGGTCAGCCGCACCGCGAGCGGGATGTGGTAGGCCGAGCTGGAGCCGTCCAACCGGGTTCTGGTCCACAGTCGACGCTGGGCCGGGGACAACGGCACCCGCTCCGGGCGGGTGGCGCGGCGTGGTGGGTCGAGGGCGGGTGGTGCGCCGGGTAGCCGGGCGGCCAGCGCTGCCGGGGTCCTGGCCTCGAACAGCTCCCGCAACTCGACCTCGACGCCCAGCCTGGCGCGGAGGACACCCGTCACCCTGGCGACGAGCAGCGAATGCCCGCCCAGGACGAAGAAGTCGTCGTGCGCGCCCACGTGCCGCACGCCGAGCACCTCGGCGAAGATGTCCCGCAGCACCGCGACGCGCGGGTTGTCCTCGGTGGTGGGCGCGCGGGTCTCGGAGGACGGTTCGGGCGTGGCGACCAGTGCGGCCCGGTCGACCTTGCCGGTGGGGCCGACGGGGAGAGCAGGGACGACGAGGAGGGCTGCGGGGACGAGATGCGCCGGTAGCTGGGAGGCCGCCCACGTCCTGATCCGGCCGAGGTCAGGGGTTCCGCTCCCTCGGGGGACCAGGTAGGCGACGAGTTCCACCTCGTCGCGCTGGTTCGTCCTGGCGAGGACGACGGCGTCGGCGACCTCGTCGTGCCGGCGCAGCACGGCAGCGGTCTCCCCTGGCTCGACGCGGAAGCCCCGGATCTGCACCTGGTCGTCGGAACGACCGACGAAGGTCAGCCCGCCGTCACGCCCCCGGGCCACCAGGTCACCGGTCCGGTACATGCGGGTCCCGGGCGGGCCGTCGGGGTCGGCGACGAAACGGTGGGCGGTGGTGCCTGGAAGTCCCTGGTATCCCCGGGCCACTCCCCCACCGGCCAGGTACAGCTCCCCGGTCACGCCGGGCGGGACCGGCCTCAGGTCGACGTCGAGAACGCGGAGCCGCACGTCGGGCATGGGCGGCCCCAGCGGAGGCACGCCCGTTCCGGGTACCAGCTGCTCGCTGAGCGTCGCGCAGACGGTGGCCTCCGTGGGGCCGTAGCCGTTGTGGAGCCTGTGGTCGGGCCAGCGCGCGACGAGGGCCGAGGAGGGCGCCTCCCCGGCGAGGACGACGGTCAGGTCCGGCGGGACGTCCGTTGGTTCCAGGGCGGCGAGCGCGGAGGGTGGTGCCACCAGGTGGGTGATTCGTTGGGCGCGCAGTAGGGTTGACAGCGGTGCCCCGGGGAGGAGCTCCTCCTGGGGTGCCAGGACCAGTACCGCTCCGCTGAGCAGGGCCGTGGCGAGCTCGTAGACGGAAGCGTCGAAGATCGCCGAGGCGAACTGGAGGACACGGCTCCCCGGGCCGACGCCGGTGCGGGTGATCGCGCCCTCGGCGAGGGCGACCAGGCCGCGGTGGGGCACGAGGACACCCTTGGGGCTGCCGGTGGAGCCCGAGGTGTGGATCGCGTAGGCGAGGTGGTCGGGGTGGGGCGGGGTGCGCCGTTCGTCGGACCGCACGTCGTGGTCGGGGAGGTCGGCGGGGACGGGGAACTCGTGGGCGCCGCCGAGGACCAGGTGCGGCCGGGTGTCGTCGAGGACGCGGGTGGTGCGTTCCCGGGGTTGGGCCGGGTCGAGCGGCAGGTAGGCGCCTCCGGCCTTCCACACGGCGAGCAGCACGACGACGAACTCGGTCGACCGGCTCGCGGGGAGCGCGACCAGGCGGTCGGGGCCGACGCCGGCTTCGAGCAGCGCCCTGGCGGTCCGGTTCGCCGCCGAGTTCAGCTCGGCGTAGGTCAACTCCCGTGTTCCGCAGCGCAACGCGACGGCGTGGGGTGTGCGCGCCGCCTGTCGTTCGAAGGCCTCGGCCGCGGTGGTGGGCCGGTCGCGCCGCGCCACACCGGTCGGCAGTGGGGGGTCCTCGGGGAGGAGGACGTCCGTGCGGCCTACCCGCCGTCCTGGTTCCCGGACGATCGTGTGGAGCAGCCCGGTGAGCCGGTCGGCGAGCAGGGCGACGCTCCTCGCGGTGTGCGGGGGGCGGTAGGCCCACCGCAGCAGTGTCCTCGGTCCGGGCACCACCATGAGGGACAACGCGTAGTGGCTGCCGTCCACGGTGTCCCGGTGTGCCATGGTCAGCCCGCCACCCAGGTCGTGGCCGCCGAACAGCGGGGCGGGCTGGTTCTCGAAGGCGACGAGGAGGTCGAAGAGTTCCTCGTGCCCAGCGAGGCGTTGGATCTCCGCGAGTCCGAGTGAGTGGTGGGTGACCAGCCGGGACTGTTCGTCCTGGACGCGCACGAGGAGGTCGGACAGGGTCTCCTCCGGGCTGGTCCGGATCCGGACGGGCACCGTGTTCGCGAACAGCCCGACCCGCCGTTCGATGTCGGCAGCCTCGGCCGAGCGACCGGCGACGACGGTGCCGAACACCACGTCACGGCGGCCGGTGAGACGGACGAGGAGCAGGCCGACGGCGGCCTGCACCACCGTGTTGGGGGTGACTCCGTGATCGCGTGCGACGGCGTCGAGCACCGCGCTGAGCTGGTCCGGGAGCACCGTGTCCACCCGTGCCGGGGGGACGGACAGGTCCGCTCGGTTCGCTGGTGGTGTGAGCCGGGTGGGCCCTGGGAACGCTGCCAGAGCCACCCGCCACGCCTCGCGAGCGGCCCGCAGGTCCTCATCACCGAGGGGCTGAACGGCCTCCGCGGGGTCGGGGGCAGGGGGGAGTTCCTCCCCGGTCCACAGTGCGCGGAGTTCGTCGAGCAGCACTCCCACTGACCAGGCGTCGAGCAGGATGTGGTGTGCGGTGAGGACGAAGGTGTGGTGGTCGGGAGCGCGCCGGGCGAGGGCCGCCCGCAGCAGCGGTGGCCGGTCGAGGCGGAAACCGGCGGCACGTTCCTGGATGGCCAGCTCGTCGACGGCCGAGTCGGGTAGCCCTTCCAGGTCGACCTCCCGCCACGGCGGGTCGGAGTCCACCGGGACCTGGACGGGTCCGATGCTCGTGTTCCAGAAGCCGGCGAGGAGTCCGGGGTGGCGACGCACCAGCCTGGTGACGTGCCGCCGCCAACGCTCGGGGGCGAGCGGCCCGTCGAGGTCGACCAGCAGCTGCGAGGTGTAGGCGTCGTCGGACCCGTCCCGCAGCGCCTGGGCGAGCAGTCCGTTCTGGAGCGGGGACATCGGTAGCGGCCGCCCCGCTGGTATTCCCAGGCTGGCCCGTTCCGCCGGCGGGACCTCCGGTCCCGGGGGGCTGCCGGCCCCGTCGCCGGTGCCGCCGGCGGTGTCCGGGGGGACGGGTGCGGCGACGGCGGCGAGTGCTGCGACGGTGCGGTGCCGGAACACCTGCGCCGGGCTCAGCCGCAGCCCGCGGGTGCGAGCCCGGCTCACCAGCCTCACCGCCATGACGCTGTCCCCACCCTGGGCGAAGAAGTCCTGGTCGGCTCCGATGACCGGGACGTCGAGGACTTCGGCGGCGAGCTGGCAGAGGATCCGCTCGGCCCACCCTGCCGGTGCGCGGCCGCTCCCGTCCGCCGGCCGGGGCCCCGGGGCAGGTAGCGCGGCACGGTCGAGTTTCCCGTTGCCGGTGACGGGGAGCGCGTCGAGAACGACGTAGGCGGAGGGGACGGCGTGTTCGGGGAGCAGGTCGGTGAGGTGTCGGCGGAGCGCGGGCGGATCCCACCGGCTTCCGGGTCGGGGCACCACGTAGCAGACCAGGCGCGGGGAACGGCGTGGACCGGAATCCACGACGACGACGGCCTGGACGACGTCCGGGTGGCGGGTGACCTCGGCCGCGACCTCCCCGGGCTCGATGCGGAAACCCCGGATCTTCACCTGGTCGTCCGCTCGCCCGGCGAACTGGAGCGCGTCGTCGGGGCCTCGCCGGGCCAGGTCGCCTGAGCGGTAGAGCCGCGCCCCAGGAGGGCCGTACGGGTCGGCGACGAAGCGGCTAGCGGTCAACGAGGGCCGCCCGAGGTAGCCGCGGGCGACACCGGGGCCGCCCACGTACAGCTCGCCGGGAACCCCGTCCGCCACCGGCTGGAGCGCCGGGTCCAACAGGTACAGCCGGAGGTCGTCGAGCGGTTCCCCGAGGGACACGTCCCGTTCGACCGGGGCACGCGTGACGTGGACGGTCGTCTCGGTGATGCCGTACATGTTCACCAGCACGCAGCCGGCTGGTGCGACGCGGGACCAGGCGTCGACGTGCCCCGGCTCCAGGGCCTCGCCGCCGAGCACGACGGTCCGAAGGCTGTCCGGCAACGCGGAGCCTTCGGCAACCGCCGCGGTGAGCTGCGCCAACGCGGTGGGTGTCTGGCTGAGGACGGTCACCCGTTCCCGGCGGAGCAGGTCGTGGAAGTCGGAGGGGGACCGGGTCTGTTCGTGCGGGACGACGACGAGCTGGCCGCCGTGCAGAAGCGCTCCCCACAACTCCCAGACGGAGAAGTCGAAGGACGTGGAGTGGAACAGGGTCCACACGTCGGAGGGGCCGGGCCGCAGCCAGGACCGGGTGGCGTCGAAGAGCCGGACGGCGTTGTGGTGCGTGACCACGACGCCCTTGGGCCTCCCCGTGGAGCCGGACGTGTGGATGAGGTAGGCGGGAGTGGCTGGGTGCGGCGGAGCGGGGAGGCCGGAGGGCTCCCCCGGCTGGCCGGGCGGCGGGCCGTCGTCCCCGGGGGTGTCGAGGAGGACCACCGGTGGCCCCGGCGGGAGTGGAGCCGCGTGTTCGGAGTCGGTGAGCAGGAGCACCGGGTCGCTGTCGGCCAGGAGGAGCGCTACCCGGGTGGACGGGAGCTCCGGGTCGATGGACTGGTAGGCCGCTCCCGTTCGGAGTACGGCGAACAGCGCCACCACCAGGTCGGCGGAGCGGGGCATCACGATCGCGACGAACCGTTCCGGGCCCGCTCCCGCACGGGTGAGCCGGTGGGCGAGCACGGCTGAGCGGACATCGAGGTCCCGGTAGGTCACCACCTGGTCGCCGAACCGCACCGCCACGGCGTCCGCTCGCAGCCTGACCTGGTCCAGGACCCGCTCGACCAGGTTCCCCGCCACGGTGGTGCTGTCCCGGTCCCCGCGGCCACTCGACGGCGGGCGGAGCCGGGCGCTTTCCTCGGGGAGCAGCACGTCGACGGTGCCGAGCTTGCGGGTGGGTTCCGCGTCGGCCAGTTCGCCGAGCAGCCGGAGGTACCGGGCGTGGTGCCGAGCCACGTCGGCCGGCGCCAGGTGTGCGGGGTTGGCGTCGGCGTTGACGCGCATCCCCGCCGGGTCCGCGCGGTCGTACACCACGAACGAGAAGTGGTCGACCGGGCCGTGCGACGGGGTGACGACCCGGGTGGGGAGCCCGGCGAAGGAGGTGTCCGGGTCACCGGAGATGATGTTGACCAGTGGCCCGACCAACGGATCAGTGGTGCCGGCCAGGCCCTGGTCCGCACGGATGTCCTCGTACCGGTACCGCTGGTGCCGCAGTGCCCCGAAGATCTTGGCCGAGACCTGGTTGGTCAGGTCACCCCAGGTAAGCCCGGGCCGGACGGTCAGTCGCAGCGGCAGGACGGTGGACATCATGCCGGGGACGCGGCGCGCGGCGCGTCCCCGGCGTCCGGTGAACGTGACTCCCAGAAGGATGTCCTGGGAGCCCGTCATGCGGTGCAGGTAGAGGGCGGCGGTGGCCACGGCGACGCCGGCGAGCCTCGTCAGGGTCCGTTTGCCCGGCGCCCGCAGGCGCTCCGCGCGGTCCCACGGCAGGTGACCGCCGCACCGCAGGAAAACGGGCCCGGCTGGGGTACCGTCCTCCTCCTCGCAGGACGGCGGGCGCGGTGCCGGACCGGCGCTGCCCAGCAGCGGGGGTTCAGGCCGTGCCGCCAGTTCCGCTGCCCAGTACTGGCGGTCCCGTTCCCACTCCGGTGACGACCGGTAGGCCTGTTCCTCGGCGAGGAGTTCACTGAGGGGTTCCACGGGGTGGTCGGGTGCGGCGTCGCCGGCGGCGAGCGCGGTGTAGGCCTCGGCGACCCTCCGGATCACCAGGTCGATGGTGAAACCGTCCGACAGGAGGTGGTGCATGCGGAGGCACCAGCGGTGCCGGTCGGGGGCGAGCCGGATCAGGGCCTGGGAGAACAGGGGACCCCGTTCCAGGTCGGCGGGGCGGGCCAGTTCGTCATCGATCCAGGCCGTGGCGGCACGCTCCGGGTCAGGGTGCCCGCTCACGTCGACCAGGGGGAACGGCCAGTCGTCGAGGTCGTCGACCCGCTGACCGGGTCGGTCGCCGTCGAAGACGATGCTGATCCGGAGGCATTCGGTGGTGGCCACCACGCCGCGTACCGCGCGGTCGAGCAGCTGGTGGTCCACCGGGCCATCGATCTCCACGTACTCGGCCCCGTTGAGGCGGGGGCTGCCCGGCCGCACCTGGTGGTCGAGCCACAGCCCCCGCTGGGACGCGGTGAGTTCGAGGAAGGTCACCGGGCCGAACCCTCTCCGCTGGTCGATCGGGCCCAACCGTCCAGGAGCCGAGCGACCCGGGGGAGGATGTCCGGGCGGGTCAGGCCCTGGTGGGTGCACTGCAACTCGTGGGTGACGAGATCGCCGCTGACGTGGGGTGCCCAGACCGAGGGGTGGGGGGCACCTTCGGGACGTTCCTCGGTGGCGTGGAGGAACAGGACGTTCCCGTCGAAGACCCCGGGGGTGTGCGCCCTGGTCATGGCCTGGTGGTGCTGGATGACAGGGGCGACCAAGTCGAGTTCGTCCTCGGCGAAGTGCCGGATGTCGCGCAGGGCCTCCCGCAGTTGGTCGGTCGTGAGTGCCGGGACGGCTCCGTCGTCGGGATAGGCGTCGAACAGGGCCAGCGTCGCCACCTGGTGGCCCTCCCGCTGGAGCTGGACTGCGATCTCGTGGGCGAGGACACCACCGAAGGACCAGCCCAGCAGGTGGTAGGGGCCGTGGGGTTGGTGGGCCTGGATCTCACCCCGGTAGTCAGCGGCCAGTTCGACGAGGGAGCCGGTGGACTCGAGGACTGCCGAACCCTGGTGCCGGGACTGCAGGGCGCTCACCGGCCGGTCGCGGTGCAGGTGCGGAACCAGCGGAGAGTACAGCGTGCCGGTCCCGCCGGCCGGGTGCACGCAGATCAGGGGCGCGGTGCCGCCCCCGGTGCGGAGTGGTAGCACGACGGGGCGCTCGGCGGGTCGCGCGGGCTGGGCCAACCGGGCGGCCAGCCGGGCCGGGGTCGACGCGTCGAAGAAGGTTGTGACCGGCAGTTCGTGCCCGGTTCGGGCGCTGACGCGTCGCACGAGTCGCGCCGCGAGCAGCGAATGCCCGCCCAGGTCGAAGAAGTCGTCGTCGGCCCGGACAGGCCCGCGTTCCAACATCTCCCCGAACAGCTCACGCAGCTCGTCCACGTCGGGGCGCGACGGGGCGGGTCGCTTGTCCGCGCGACCGACGTGCGGTCCGACCAGGTGGTCCGCTCCTGGCCGGCGAGCGGGGACCTCCGTGCTCCCCTGGACAGAGCCGGGTCTGGTTCTGCCAGGTCCTGGCGGCACGCCCTCGTCACGCCGACCGGCGTCGCCGGTGGCGCCAGGTCCCTCGTGGGCGGCCAGCGCTGCCCGGTCGGTCTTCCCGCTGACGGTTCGGGGCAGTCGGTCCACGGTCTGGATCCGGGCCGGCAGCATCGCACTCGGGAGGCGGTTGGCGAGGTGGGCGCGGAGCTGCTCGGGGGATGCGGTTCCGACAACCGAGGCGACCAGCGTCGGGTGGGTGCCCCGGGTCAGCACGACCGCGGCCTGCTCGACCCCGGTGTGGTCCTCCAGCGCGGACTCGATCTCCCCCAGTTCGATGCGGACCCCGCGCAGCTTCACCTGGCCGTCGGTGCGGCCCCGGCTGACGAACCGCCCCCGGTGGTCCCGCACGGCGAGGTCCCCGGTGCGGTACATCCGAGTGCCGGGTGGCCCGAAGGGGTTCGCGACGAACCGTTGCGCGGTCAGCGCCGGTCGTCCGAGGTACCCCCTGGCCAGGCAGGATCCGGTGACGTGGAGCTCGCCGTGGTCACCGGGCTCCAGGGTCCCCCCGAGCAGGTGGATCCCGGTGTCGGCGGCGGGGTCACCCAACGCGGGTTCCTCCCAGTCGGAGAGCGGTGTCACCAGGTTCTCCACGCCGCATTCCGTGATGCCGTAGGAGTTGAGGACCTCCGTGTGCGGGGCGGCCCGCCGCAGCGCGGTCCACAGGGGCTTGGGCACCGGCTCACCGCAGAGCACCACCAGGCGCGGCCGGTAGGCGCGTTCGGGGTCGAGCAGTCCGGCGGCCAGGAGTTCCCGGCAGTGGGTGGGGGTGATGTTGAGGCAGTCGACGCGGTGCCGTTCGACGTAGGAGACGAGGGCGTGCGGGTCCCGCCGCTCGGTGTCGCCGATGACGTGCACCTCGTGCCCCCCGGCGAGCCACAGGGGCCCGTCCCACGAGATGTCGAAGGACGTGGACGCGGTGGTGGCCACCCGGTACCTGCCGTGGCGGGGGAAGCGGGTGTCCTGGCAGAAGCGCAGGACGGTGGCGAGGGCCGAGTGTGGCACGACGACGCCCTTCGGGCGTCCCGTGGACCCGGAGGTGTACATGACGTAGGCGGCGGCGTCCGGGCTCGGCGGGTGGGCGGGCAGGGTGGAGTC
>NZ_AGVX02000208.1 GCF_000239155.1 Actinoalloteichus spitiensis RMV-1378 | reverse complement strand
GGGGTCGGGGTGACCGCCCGCCACCGCGAGCAGGACGCGGTGCCCACCCACCACAGCCGCCGAGGAAGGCCCTGGCGCTCACGCTGCGACACCGTGTCCACGCCCAGCTCGTCCACGAAGGACCACCGCCCCCGGGTGACGCCAGGCAGTTCGGTGGCCGTGTCGCGGGCGACGTGCCACGCCGTCCTGCCGGCCAGGTCCAGCGGTGCGGCTCACGGTCAGGCACCCACCGCCTCCGGGTCGACGGGGCGACGCGAGCGGGGCAGCGTGGCGAGCACGAGGCGGTAGGACTCGGTCACCAGTTCCTCGACCAGCTCCGCGTCGAGGGAGTCGCCGGGAGCCAGCGTGATCCAGTACCTCTTGTTCATGTGGTAACCGGCGGTGATGTCCGCGTGCGCCTCACGAAGCGCTGCCACGTCGCTCGGGTCGGCCTTGACGATCACGACCGGCTGGCCAGCCACGATCCTGGCGTCCCGCACCCGGGAACGCCGTGGGACCTCGGTCATCAGCAGGAACCATTTCTCGAGGACCCTGCACGCCTCCCAGCCGGGCTCGAAGGAGTACAGCGTGGTTCCCGGGAGTCTCCGCGCACACCGCCGCGCTGTCTCCTGCAGGGCTTGGCCCTTCATCGTCCCCACTCCCCTGATCGGCACGAGCCCGCCGAGGTGGCCGGGCCGCGACCACCCGCTCCAGGGTCTACCCAGCCGGGGCCGGACGATGCCCTTCCCGGCAGCGGCTCACGGGCACGCCAGCTCAGCACGCCGCCCGGTGGCGGAGGAGCCTCGCCACTGCCGCCACCTCCCGCACCGATCAGCACATCGGTCGTGCTCCGCGGGGACCCCCGCCGGCGGCCCTGACCAGGCCTGTCCTTCCCGACCTGGCCTGTCCTTGCCGAGCACGACGGCTCGTCCCGGGCAGCACCGCGAGGCCAGCGCCCGGTGTCCGTCGGCTCGCCGCCGCGCTCGTCCGTCCGGGGTACCGCGGCGGGCCGGCCCGGACGAGGGTGGTCGGTGGCCGGTGTGCCCCGTGCACCTCCGTCCAGGTGTACCCAGCGGAGGTGACCTCCGGGCCGCGGCAGCGTCCTGCCCGTGCACCGGCCCGGGCTGTCACCGTTGGGGCACCGGGGCCGCGAAGCGGGCGCCCCCGCTCCCGCGCTCGGCCGCCACCGCCCCGGCGAGGGGCAGTGCCACCGCCGACACCAGGCGGTCACCGTCGAGGAGCGCGCGCCCAACCACCAAGGCCTGGTCCACCGATCTCGAGCGCAGGCGGAAGCGGCCGCCCCGGGCACACCCCAACACCAAGTCGAGCACGGGAACGAGCCAGTCGACCGCGCCGGGAGACAGCCCGAACAGGGGGAGTTCCCGGTTGCCCCACCAGGTCAGGACTGCCGCGGCTCCGGCCCACAGCGCGCAGTGCCGGTCGACCCGGCTCACCGTGCTCTCGTGTCCGGCGTCGGGGGCGGCGCCCCGGCCGTCGAGCCCGAGTTCGGTGAGCAGCGCCGTGAACGCCGCGAGCGCGTCCCGGCCCTGCTGCCCCAGCCCGGCGAGGCACGCCCTGATGCTGGGGGCCGCGGCGAGCAGGGCGGGTACCAGCGGGTCGGGACGCGGCGAGGCCAGGGTGAACCCGGCGAGCTCGAACGGCGGGAGGTGGCCGTCCAGGGCGCAGACACGGGACATCAGGCCGGGGTCCGCCCTCCGGTCGGCTCCCGGGGTGCGGTGCGCGGCGTCCAGCCGGGTACCGAGCTCGCGCACCAGGTCCAGCGGTGCGGTGTCGACGTACCGGGCGACGGCGAGGTCGCGGCGTACCACGTCGAAGGCGCGCAGCGGCCCGTCGGTGAGCAGTCCCCGCATCCCGAGGACGTCCGAACAACGGCCCACCACCTCCGAGGTCAATTCGCCCACCAGGCGTTTGGCCAGGGCGGCGCCGGTGGCGGCCCAGCCGGGGACGGCCTGCGCCGCGCGGACCGCGATGACCGAGACCAGGTCGGCGGCGACCAGCGCCGTCACGGCCACCGCCAGATCGTGGGTGGTCACCGCGTCCGGGCCGTCCCGGAGCCCCCGCCGCGCTCCGCCCGAGGCGTGCTGCCAGGCCAGCCGGAGTGCGGTGTCGCCGCCGGCGAGGCCCGCCGCGAGGCTGACCAGCCGCACCACCTGCAGGGAGCGGAGGGTGATCTCCATGCCTTCCCCCTGCCGGCCGACCAGTTGGTCGGCGCGCACGGGGAGCCCGGTGAAGCGGAACCGGCCGAAGCTGACGCCCCGGAACCCGGACGCACGGCTGTCGGCGGGGCAACGCGCGGCACGCGCGGACTCCTCGTCGAGCAGCACCAGGGAGAAGGCCGTCGGCCCTCGCCCGCCGTCGTGACACAGGACGACGAGCCCGTCGAGGTCGTTCGCCAACCCGACGAGCCACTTGCCACCGTCGAGCAGGTGACCGCTGCCTCCCCTCCCGAGGTGGCAGCGTGTGGAGAACAGGTCGGGAGCGTCCTCCTCGAGGCCAGCGAAACCCAGCGATCCGCCGGCCTCGGTCACGGCCAGGACGCGGTCCCGCTGATCGGGGCGGCCGGCGAGGAGGACCTGGGTGACGGCCGTGATGTTGAACATGGTGGCGGGCATGACGGTGACGTCCCGGCGGGCCGCCACCCGCACCACCAGCAGGGCCTGGTCGAGGTCCAGTCGCTCGCGGCCCGTGCGCGGGGCGAACACGCGGCGCAGCGGCCCGCCGGCGACGTCGGCGAGACCGACCGGCCGTGCTCCGGCGGCGTCCCGGGCGACCATGCCACCGAATCCCGCCGGGTTCGCCGGGTCGTGTGCGGCCCCGAGCCGGGCTTCGAGCTCGCTCGCCGGGAGGTGGCGCCGGGCCAGGGCCGCGCCGACCCGCCCGTCCGTGCCCGGTCCGGCCACGGGGCCGGTGTCCGCCACCTCGGTCACCGCACCACCGCCGTTTCCGGGGACCGGCGGTTCAGCACGGGGGCGGGGCGGTAGTCCCGGCAGCCGACCGGCAACCGGACCCCGGCGGCGGCGAGCTGGGCGACCCGGGTGCTGAACGCCGCGCCCCGCAGCAGGTGCCAGGACACCTCGGCGACCCGGCGGTTCTCCGGCGCGGAGAGGTAGGTCCCCCGCACCCAGTCGTTGAAGGCGCCCATCGAGGGACCGCACCAGACCTGGTAGTCGATGGCCCGCTCCTGCCGGCCCTCGACGGCCCACCGGGACGTCAGGCCCAGGTACCACCGGAAGACCAGCGCCATCTTCCGCTTCGGGTCGTTCCCCGCCCGTTCCACCTGGGCCGGGTCGCGAGCCGAGAAGTACTCGACCACCTCCCGCCAGACCTCGTCCACCGACCGGCGCAGCACCTGTTTCTCCAATATGGACCGTTCCACGCTGGGGAGCTCGTGCAGACCCGAGTAGGCCCGGTAGAGCTCGGAGAGCCGCCGGGCGCGCTGGGCGAACATGGTCCCCCTGCGCAGCACCTGGAGCTCCACGCCGAGTTCGAACATGTCGGCGGCGGGAGCCATCGCGCAGTCCGCGACGTCGGCGGCGCACAGGAGCCGGCGCACCCGCTCGGAGGTGCCCGACTCGACGCAGGCCTGGTTGACCGAGCCGGTGACGACGTAGTCGGCTCCGAGGGTGAACGCGGCGGCCACCGCCTCCGGGGTACCGAGCCCGCCGGCGGCGCCGAGCCTGGTGGCCGTCGCGAGGCGCTGGTCGGCCCGGACGCGGTTGCGCAACCGGTGGAAGATCGGGAAGAGCGCCAACAGCGGCCGGCGGTCGGTGTGGCCCCCGGAGTCCCCCTCCACCGTGATGTCGTCCGCCATGGGCACGGTCCGGGCCAGTTCCGCCTGCTCGGGGGTGACCAGCCCCCGCTCGAGCAGCTCCCGCACCTTCTCCGGTGGCGGCGGCGAGAGGAACCGCCGGGCCACCTCGGGTCGGGACACCTTGGCGATCACCCGGTTCCCGACCACCACCTCACCGTTCTCGCCCCGGCTCAGGCCGGCCACCCGGTAGCGGACCACGTTCGTGGTGAGTTCCAGGAACGCCGAGGCCTCGATGCACCGCACCCCCCTGGCGAGGTAGAGCTCGACACAGGCCCGTTCCAGTCCGCTCTCGCTCGGACTGTGGATGAGGTTGCAGGCGAAGGGCAGCCCGGGGATCTCCCGTTCGAACCGGGTGAGCGCCCGCTCGATCCGCTCCGGTGCCAGGCCGGCCGCCCCGAACGACCCGAGGCTCCCGGAGCGGGCGAGCTCCACGACCAGCTCCTCGGACCCGATGCCGCCAGCCATCGCGCCGGCCATCAGCGGGTAGCGGAGGCCATGGGCGGTGCGGAAGGCCGCC
>NZ_AGVX02000209.1 GCF_000239155.1 Actinoalloteichus spitiensis RMV-1378 | reverse complement strand
GCCCGTGAGCGCGGCGGACGCCCGTCCCAACAGGCTGAGCGCCTGCGCGTTGCCGGGATCGGTCTGCAACACCACCGTGCAGTGGCTGAGCGCGCCGGTGGCGTCGTTCCTGTCCAGCAGGAGTTCGGCCACGTGCAGCCGGAGGGGAACGTCCTGGGGGGCGGCGGAGACCGCGGCGAGCAGGCTCGTCAACAGCGGGTCATCGGACACCCGCGAGATCGTACGCCGAAAGGGTGTGGTGGCTGTGGTGTGCCGAGAATACTCACGCTTCGTCACAAGATCCGGGTGGTGAAACCGCGTCATCGCGCGGCCGGCCCCGAACCCGTCCGTACCGGACGGGCACGTGGTGCGCCGCGTGCCGCCCCGAACGGCCCGGTCGCCACGCGGGTTCCCCACCACCGCCCGGTTTCCGGTCGGCGCGCCGTCGCCGCGCCCCGGGAACGGCCGAGGCCGGCCCGGCCAGGGTGTCAGCCCGCACCGAGAGCGGCCGCCGGCCGCCGCTCGGGCCAGACCACCTCCGTGGCCGTGGCCTCCACCTCCTGGTCCAGCCCCCGCACGTCCTCGTCGGACAGCACCCCCAGCCGGTGCAGCGCCGAGACCAGCATCCGCGCGACGACCACGGCACCCGAACCGGTGAAGTGCGTGTCGTCCCGAACGCCCTCCGGGTGGTTGGGGCTCGCGCCGGGCGGCAACCAGAGGAACACCTCCCGCGCGGTGCGCTCGGGTCCGAGCCGGTCCCAGTGGGCACGGCTGATCCGGGCCAGGTCCACCGCGCTGGCTCCCGTGGTGGCCGCGACCTCCAACATCGCCGCCGGGTAGGGCCCGTGCGAGGTCCCGGCCCGGCCCCGCTCGTCGAACACCCGGCGCTCCACTGAGGTCACCAGCACGGGCCGGGCTCCCCGCCGTTGGGCGCCGTCGACCAGCAGGCGCAGGTTGTGCTGGTAGTCGGTGTCCGCCGGGGCGTACCGCGCCGGGTCGAACGCCTTGCCGTCGTTGTGCCCGAAGGAGACCAGCAGCACGTCCGAGGGGCGGAGCAGGTCCAGGGCGGCCGCACCGCGTCCACCGTCGAGGAAGCTCTTGGTGCTGGCCCCGGGCCAGGCGGTGTTGCGCACGGCCAGGTGCGGTCGGAGGAAGACCGGCAGGGCCTGCCCCCAGCCCGCCTGGGGGGCCTCGTCGGCGGCGTAGGTGGCGGCGGTCGAGTCGCCGGCGACGACGAGGGAGCGTGGCTTGCCGGTCATGCGACCTCCCGAGGACACGGCGGGGGCGAGGGAGCGGCGATCATCCTCTTTGTACTGCCAACCCCCGACCGGCCGCGCCGGTTCGCGCGACTCCTGGCCCGGGACGGCCACCCGGCAGGGCCGGGACCACGGCCCCTGCCACGGGGCCGCCGTGGGCGTCCCGTTCGCGGCCTGCCCACGGGGACGGGGCCAGCGCTCAGCGGGCCAGCAGCGGCCACACCTCCCCGCTGAGCCGGGAGGCGCGGGCGCACAGCTCGTCGAACCCGGACTCGCCGTAGACACCCAGCACCAGGGCCTCGCGGTGCGGCCCGGGAACGGTGGCGTGCGCGGGGTGGAACTCGCCGCCCTCCGCGCCGAGGACACAGCCCCGGTAGCCAGGGCGGATCGTGACCCGCTGCTCCCGGGTGGGGCGTCCGTGCAGGCTGGTGGTGGTGCCCCGCAGGGCGTGGTTGCTGGTCAGCGACAGCGTGACCGCGGGTTCGCCCGCGCTCAGGTCGTCGGTCCCCCACACGCAGCCCCGGCCCATCGGGTCGACGTCGTGCCACGCCTGCGAGGTGCGGGCGACGGTCCGCACCTGGTTTGCCGGGAGGAGGCCGCACATGCGGCGGGTGATCAGGCTGTCCGCCCGCACCGGCAGGTGCCGCGCCGTTCCGTCGGCCACCCGGTCGACCGCGGCGTTGAGCAGGACGTGCGTGAGACGGCAGGTGTCGTCGCGGTGGGAGGACACGGGAACACCGTCCGAGGGCAGGGTCGTCACCCGGACGACGAGGCCGTCGGGGAAGACGCCCTCCCGCAGGCACATGCCGGTCGCCGCGCTCCAGTACTCGACCACCGAGGCCGATCCGCGCGCCCCGACGGCGAGCAGTTCCGCGCTGGTCGGGTCGGCGTCGTGGGCGACCTGGACCTGGGCGGTCACCTCCTCGTCGGCGGATGTGGTCACCGTCAGCAGGCAGTGCGTCAACCGGGGTTCGACGGTCACCAGCTCGGGTTGCTGGAAGTCGAGGTCGTCGACGGCGACCAGGCCGCAGGGGTCCAGGGTGGACAACCGGCCCAGCCCCCGGGTGGCGGCGTCGCGGGGGACGGGGACCTCGTCGGCGCGGGGGACGGTCCCGTCCTCGGCCTGGCCGGTCGAGGACTCGGCCGAGGTGGGTGGCGCGGCGGAGGAGGGGGCGGACGACTCCTCAGGAGCCGCCAGCGGGGAGGGCTCCGCTGCCGAGGGTGCGGTGGACGGGGCGGGGGCCGTCTCGCTGCCCCCTGTGCCGTCCTGGCTGGTCGTGCCGGCCGTGGAGCATCCCGCGAGGGCGGCCACGACCAGCGCGACGCCCGCCGTCGCGCGCCGGTGCCGGCCGAGGATCGTGAACCAGCGGGTCATCGGTTTCCCTTGCCTGCTCGGGGCACCGGCCTGGTCGGCGGGGCACTCGGAGACGGTACGACACCATTCGAGCCAGCGGTACGGCGTCGGGGTACCGCCGCCCGTCCGCTCGGAGGTCAGCCGTTCGGCGGCTGCCGTTGGGGCGGCCGGCGGTGTCTACTGGAATGGGGTGGTGTGCGCCGCCCGGATTCCGCGCGGCGCGGGCTGGCCGCCGGGCGTGCCGGCATGCCCAGCTGCGCGCCCACGGACGTGCCCACGGACGTGCCCACGGACGTGCCCAGCGGGCCCAGCGGGCCCATTGGCGTGCCGCCGGGCCTCTCCGGCGTCCTCGGGTAGCGCGGCGTGGCCGCCGCCGGACGACCCCCGGGCGGGTGGCGTGAACGGCCTTCCCGATCGGTCTTCGTGGTCGGCCTTTCGGTCCGGCCTGTGTGGTCGAGCTTCGTGGTCGGCCTTCGTCGTCGGGCTCCGTGGCCGCGAGTCGTGGTCGGCGGCGCACCCGTCGTGGCCCCCGCTGGTTCCCGTGCGTACCGGTGCCGTCCCCAGCGCTCGAGCGCGAGCGGACCAGCCGACGAGGGCGGCCGCACCCGGCCCTGGCCACCCGCTCGCGGAACGGGACGGCCAACGAGCCTGTGCGCGGGGGCCGCGCCACCCGCCGGTCCACCGGAGGTCGGCCCCGGCGGTCGAGCTGAGCGGAGTCCTTCGCGTGCTCCTCGGCCCTCGTTCCGCCCACCGGAGGATCGCCTCGGCACACCGGAGCGCCCTGTCCGCGGTGGACGGGCCGGGGGCGGTGCCCGTGGACGCCCCCCGCTGCCGCGCCTCCGCGGCGCTCCCACCGGCCCCGTCCCTCCCCGACCGCTGCCCGGGAGGAACTCCGCCGTCCGCCGCCGCGCCGTCTACCGTGGCTCCGGTCGATCCACCGTCAGGAAGGAGGGTTCGACGAGGTGACCGCTCTGATCGCCACCCGGGGCCTTCCCGGGGCGGGCAAGACCACCTGGGCGAAGCGGTACGTCGCGGAGTCCGGTGACCGAGCCGTCCGGGTCAACCGGGACGACCTGCGCGTGATGCTGCACGGCGCGGCGTCGCACCGGGGCGCCGTCGAGCGGCAGGTGACCGCCGCCCAGCACGCGCTGATCCGCGCCCAGCTCGACCTCGGGGTGACCGTCGTCGTCGACGACACCAACCTCCGGGCCCGCTACCTGCGGGAACTGCGGGACCTCGCCCGGCGGGCGGGCGCCGACTTCGAGGTGCGGGACTTCACCTCGGTGCCGTTGGAGGACTGCCTGGCGCGGGACGCGGCCCGGGAGGCGCCGGTCGGGGAACGGGTGATCCGCGACCTGTGGTGCCGCTACCTCGCGGGCCGCGAGCTGCCGCTGCCGGTGCCCACGGCCTCCGGTGCGGACCGCCGGCCGGAGACGACCGGGCGGCCCTACCACCCCCGCCGCGACCTGCCCGCCGCCGTGATGTGCGACCTCGACGGCACGGTGGCCCTGCTGGGCGACCGCTCCCCCTACGACGAGTCCCGGGTCGAGGCGGACCAGCCCAACCCGGCCGTCATCGCCGCCCTGCGGGCCATGCACGCCACCGGGCACCGGGTCCTGTTCTGCTCGGGGCGGACCAGCGGCAGCCGGGCGGCCACCGAACGGTGGCTGTCCAGGCACGTGGACGTGCCCCACGAGCTGCTGCTGATGCGGGAGCCCGGTGACCGCCGCAAGGACGCCGTGGTGAAGTTGGAGATGTTCGACCGGGAGATCAGGGACCGCTACCACGTCGTCTTCGTGCTCGACGACCGCGACCAGGTCGTGCGGCTGTGGCGCGGCCTCGGCCTGACCGTCATGCAGGTGGCCGAGGGCGACTTCTGAGCGCCGAGCTGACCCCCGCCGCGTCGGGGACCCGGTGTGGCGGGTGAGCGACCGGGCGGGAGGTCCCCCGGTCCGGCGGGCACGAGGCCAGTCGTGGCCAGCCGGACCCGGGCCCGCCACCAGCGCCCACCCGGGGGCTACCCGGTGCGCAGCGTGGCCTCGGCCAGCGCACGGCGCGGATCGTGGGCGGGCAGCACCGCGACGAGGCGCTCCAGGACCGCCGGGTCGGGGGTGGCGCACCGGCGGTGGAACCGCAGCAGCGTCGCCGGGTCCCCCTCGCCCAGCACGCCCGCCCGCACCGAGGCGTGCAGCACCTCCCGTTCCGCCCGCACCAGGGGCGCGTCCGAGGCTGCGAGCAGCTCACCGGTGTAGGCGGCGACGGCCTCGCCGATCCGGCCGTCGTCGAGCGCGGTCCGCACCGCCTCGACGTCCGAGCGGACCAGCGGCGACAACCGGTAGGGGCGGGCGGTGAGCACCTCCGGGGGCAGCCGCCGTCGCAGCCGGTGCAGTTCGGCGCGGACGGTCACCGGGTTGCCGTCCTCGCCGTGCACGTGCAGCGCCAGTTCGGCCGCCGTCAGGCCGCCCCGGTGCAGGGCGAGGGCCAACAGCAGCTCGCAGTGGCGGACCGAGAACCGGACCTCCCGGCCGTCGAGCACCACGGAGGGTGCGGCGCCGAGCAGCCGCAACAGCGGGACCCCGCGCGGCGACGAGGCCGACCCGCCCGTGCCGGGTGAACCCGGAGCTCCGCCGCCGGCGGCGTCCCGGCTCTGGTCCCGGCCGCCGGGGCTTGCCGGGCGTTCGTCCCGGGACGGCGGCGG
>NZ_AGVX02000210.1 GCF_000239155.1 Actinoalloteichus spitiensis RMV-1378 | reverse complement strand
AGCGTGGGAGGTACGGCCTCCAACATCACCGGGGCGGTCCACCTCGCCGAGGTTTTCCAGGGGAACAGCCCCGCGTGCGCGGGGAGGACCTTGTTCGTGGATCGCCGATACAAAGGCGTCGAGGAACAGCCCCGCGTGCGCGGGGAGGACACTTCTTGACCTGCGGGTTTACCGCGACCCTGCCCGGTTTTCCTTCACTTTTCCTCGCATCCCCACCTCGTCAACTCGCAGGGGATCCGCACGGCGGCCTGCGGCCAGCTCCCCGTGAGGCGGGGTCGGCGTTCGCTCCCTCCCGGAGGAGCCTAGCGAACACCTCACCCGGGTTCCCCTGTTCGCCTGCGATGCCTCGAGGGCAACGGCGACGGGCAGCCCCCGGCGGCCAGCTCGGCGGCCGCCTTCCCTCCGTCAGCGGTGGCGGAACTGGGGGGCGCGCTTCTCGGCGAAGGCGGCCATGCCCTCCTTCTGGTCCTCGGTGGCGAAAGTGGAGTGGAAGACGCGGCGTTCGAAGAGCAGGCCCTCGGTGAGGCCGGTCTCGAAGGCCTGGTTGACGACCTCCTTGGCCATCGCGACCGCCGGGGCGGAGAAGCCGGCGATGCGGGTGGCGGCGGACAGCGCCTCCTCCCGCAGGGTGGCGGCGGGGACCACGCGGGACACCAGTCCGGAACGGTCGGCCTCCTCGGCGTCCATCGTCCGCCCGGTGAGGCACAGGTCCATGGCCTTCGCCTTCCCCACGGCGCGGGTGAGGCGTTGGGAGCCGCCCATGCCGGGGATGACGCCGAGGGTGATCTCGGGTTGGCCGAACTTGGCGTTGTCGGCGGCGATGAGCAGGTCGCACATCATGGCGAGTTCGCAACCGCCGCCGAGGGCGTAGCCGGCGACGGCGGCGATCAGGGGGGTGCGGACGTCGGCGAGGGCGGTCCATCCGGCGAGCCAGTCCTGGGCGTGGACCTCGCTGAAGGTGAGGTCGCGCATCTCCTTGATGTCGGCGCCGGCGGCGAAGACGGTGTCCGAGCCGGTGATGACGATCGCGCCGACGTCGGGGTCGGCGTCCAGCCTGGCGGTGAGTGCGGTGATCTCCCGCATGGTCTGGAGGTTGAGCGCGTTCTTCGCCTTCGGGCGGTTCAGGGTGATGAGGGCGACGCGGTCGGCTGGCCGTTCCAGGGTGATGGTGTGCAGGTCGTTCACGGGGTTCCGTCCTGGTTGCGGGTGTCGTCGACGACGGGTTCGGCAGTGGCGGGTTCGGTGGGCGTGCCGGGGTCGAGGGATCCGTCGCGGATGGCGGTGATGATGGCGGAGAAGTCCCGCGTCGGCCCGTCCTGGGCCACGAAGGCCGCGTAGAGTTCCGCGGCCCGCCGGCCGAGGGCGGTGGCGGTGCCGGTCTGTTCGGCGGCGGCCATGGCGAGGCCGAGGTCCTTGAGCATGAGTCCGCTGGCGAAGCCGCCCGCGTAGTCGCGGTTCGCCGGGCTCTTGGGCACCGGTCCGGGGACTGGGCAGTTGGTGGTGAGTGCCCAGCACTGGCCGGAGGCGGTGGAGGCGACGTCGAAGAGCGCCTGGTTGGTCAGTCCCAGCTTCTCGCCGAGGGCGAAGGCCTCGCTGACGGCGATCATGGAGGCGCCGAGGATGAGGTTGTTGCAGACCTTCGCGGCCTGGCCGGCGCCGGATGCTCCGCAGTGGATGGCCCGGGCCCCCATCATCCGCAGGTAGGGTTCGGCCGCCGTGAACGCGGCCTCCTCACCGCCGACCATGAAGGTGAGGGTGGCGGCCTCCGCACCCACGACTCCGCCGGAGACGGGGGCGTCGACGGCGGGGTGGCCGGCGACGAGGGCGAGTTCGGCGGCGGCGCGGGCGTCGGCGACGTCGATGGTGGAGCAGTCGAGGAACAGCGCCCCGGGGGCGGCAAGGGGCAGCACCTGCTGGTAGCAGTCCAGGACGTGGCGGCCGCCGGGCAGCATGGTGATGACGACGTCGGCGTCGGCGACGGCGGCCCCCGGTTCCTCCACGGTGGGCACGCCGGCGGCGAACACGCGGTCCCGTGCCATCGGCACCGGGTCGTAGCCGACGACCCGCTGGCCGGCCCTGGCGAGGTTGACGGCCATCGGGCCGCCCATGTTTCCGAGTCCGAGGAACGCGACGCTCATCGGGACCACACTCCTTCCAGCCTGGCTTCGTCGGAGTCGTCTGCGGTGAGGTAGGCGGTCACGGTGGCCTCGTCGACCTCGGCGAGGGTGGCCGGTGACCAGCGCGGGGAGCGGTCCTTGTCGATGATCTGGGCGCGGACGCCCTCGACGAGGTCGGCGGAGCGCAGGGCCGCTCGGGAGGTCCGGTACTCCTGGCGGAGCACGGCCTCCAGGTCGGGCAGGGTGGCGGCCGACCGGAGTGCGCGCAGGGTGACCGCGAGGGCCGTCGGGGACTTGGTGTCGATGGTGGCGGCGGCCTCGGCGGCGGGCCCGCCGTGGTCGCGGAGCCGCTGGAGGATGTCGCTGACGGTCGCGGCGGCGTAGCAGTGGTCGATCCACTCGGCGTTCGCGGCGAGTTCGCTGGCGGGGGCGGGTGTGGCGTGGGCGCGGACGGCCTCGTCGGCGGGTGCCTCGGTGAGTGCCCCGATGAGGTCGTCGAGGCGGTCGCTGGGCACGTGGACGTCGGCGAGCCCGCAGTGGAGGGCGTCGGCGGCGCCGACGGGGGCTCCGGTGAGGGCGAGGTGGGTGCCGAGTTGTCCGGGGGCGCGGGAGAGCAGGTAGGTGCCGCCGACGTCGGGGATGAAGCCGATGCCGACCTCGGGCATGCCGACGCGGGAGCGTTCGGTGACGACGCGGTGGCGGCCGTGGGCGGAGATGCCGACGCCGCCGCCCATGACGACGCCGTCCATCAGGGCCACGTAGGGCTTGGGGTAACGGGCGATGCGGGCGTTGAGCCGGTACTCGTCGGCCCAGAAGTCGAGGGAGGCGGTGCCGCCGGCGCGGGCGTCGTCGTGGATGGAGCGGATGTCGCCGCCGGCGCACAGCCCCCGGTCCCCGGCTCCGTCGACGAGGACGGTGCGCACGGTGTCGTCGTGTTCCCACTCGTCGAGCGCGGCGTGGAGGGTGCGGACCATGTCGTGGGTGAGGGCGTTGAGGGCCTTCGGCCGGTTGAGGGTGAGCCGGCCGAGGTGGCCTCGTACGGTGCGCAGCACGTCGGTCATCAGGCGGCCTCCCGCAGCATCCAGCGGGAGACGATGACCCGCATGATCTCGTTGGTGCCCTCCAGGATCTGGTGGACCCGCAGGTCCCGCACGAGTTTCTCCATGCCGTACTCGGTGAGGTAGCCGTAGCCGCCGTGGAGTTGGAGGGCCTGGTTGGCGATGTCGAACCCGGCGTCGGTGCAGAAGCGCTTGGCCATCGCGCACAGCGGGGTGGCGTCGGGTTCGCCGTGGTCGAGGGCGTCGGCGGCCCGCCACAGCAGGGTGCGGGCGGCTTCCAGTTCGGTGCGCATGTCGGCCAGGCGGAACTGGAGCGCCTGGGCGTCGGCGAGCCGGCCGCCGAACGCGGAGCGTTCGGTGAGGTGGCGGACGGCCCTGGTGAGGGCGGCCTCGGCTCCGCCGAGGGAGCAGGCGGCGATGTTGAGACGGCCGCCGTCGAGGGCGGACATGGCGATGCGGAACCCGCCTCCCTCGCCGCCGAGCAGGGCGTCGGCGGGCACGCGGGCTCCGTCGAGGATGACCTGTCGGGTGGGTTGGGCGTTCCAGCCCATCTTGACCTCGTTGGGGCCGAAGGTCAGGCCGGGGGTGTCGGTTTCGAGGAGGAACGCGGAGATCCCGGCGGCGCCGGGCCCTCCGGTCCTGGCGAGGACGACGTAGACGCCGGAGGTGCCGGCGCCGGAGATGAACTGCTTGACTCCGTCGAGGACCCAGTGGTCGCCGTCGCGGCGGGCTCGGGTGGTGAGCGCGGCGGCGTCGGAGCCGGCGTCGGGTTCGGTGAGGCAGTAGCTGCCGAGGGTGTCCATGCGGCAGAGGGCGGGCAGGTGGCGGTGTCGCTGCTGGTCGGTGCCGTACTGGTCGATCATGCGGGCGACCATGTTGTGGATGGAGACGTAGCCGGCGATGGAGGGGCAGCCGGTGGCCAGTGCCTCGAAGATGAGGACGGCGTCGGTGCGGGTGAGGTCGGAGCCGCCGACGTCCTCCCGGACGCAGACGCCGCCGAGGCCGAGCTGGGCGGCGGTGCGGAGCACGTCGACGGGGAAGTGCTTGGTCTGGTCCCAGTGGACGGCGTGGGGTTCGAGGTGTTCGGTGGCGAAGTCGGCGACCGTCTCGCGGAGTGCGCGTTGTTCGTCGGTGAGTGGCATCGTCGGTCCTCAGTGCATGGTGGGGATGACGAAGGAGGCGCCTTCCTTGGCTCCGGAGGGCCAGCGGGAGGTGACGGTCTTGGTGCGGGTGTAGAAGCGGATGGAGTCGGGGCCGTGCTGGTTGAGGTCGCCGAATCCGGAGCGTTTCCACCCGCCGAAGGTGTGGTAGGCGATGGGCACCGGGATGGGGACGTTGACGCCGACCATGCCGGTGTTGACGCGGGAGGTGAAGTCGCGGGCGGTGTCGCCGTCGCGGGTGAAGATGGCGACGCCGTTGCCGTACTGGTGTTCGCTGGGCAGTCGGAGTGCGTCCTCGTAGTCGGCGGCGCGGACGACGGAGAGGACGGGGCCGAAGATCTCCTCCTGGTGGATGCGCATCTCGGGTCGCACGTGGTCGAAGAGGCAGCCACCGAGGTAGAAGCCGTTCTCGTGGCCGGGGACGGTGACGTCGCGGCCGTCGACGACGAGGGTGGCGCCTTCGCGGACTCCCAGGTCGACGTAGTCGCGGACGCGGGTGACGGCCTCGGCGGTGACGAGGGGGCCGAAGTCGGCGGTGTCGTCGAGGGCGGGGCCGACGCGGAGGGCGCGAACCCGGTCGGCGAGGCGTTCGACGAGGGCGTCGGCGGTGTTCTGACCGACGGGGACGGCGACGGAGACGGCCATGCACCGCTCGCCGGCCGAACCGTAGCCGGCGCCGACGAGGGCGTCGACGGCCTGGTCGAGGTCGGCGTCGGGCATGACCACGAGGTGGTTCTTGGCTCCGCCGAAGCACTGGGCTCGTTTGCCGTGGGCGGCGGCGGTGGCGTAGACGTACTCGGCGATGGCGGAGGAGCCGACGAAGCCGACGGCCTGGACGGTGGGGTGGGTGAGCAGGGCGTCGACGGCTTCCTTGTCGCCGTTGACGACGTTGAACACGCCGGGCGGCAGGCCGGCCTCGATGAGGAGTTCGGCCAGGCGCAGGGGCACGGACGGGTCGCGTTCGGAGGGTTTGAGCACGAAGGCGTTGCCGCAGGCGATGGCGGGGGCGGCCTTCCACAGCGGGATCATGGCCGGGAAGTTGAACGGGGTGATGCCGGCGACGACGCCGAGGGGTTGGCGCATCGAGTAGACGTCGATGCCGGTCCCGGCGCTTTCGGTGTATTCGCCCTTGAGCAGGTGGGGGATGCCGACGGCGAACTCGACGACCTCGAGGCCCCGTTGGATGTCGCCGTGGGAGTCGGCGAGGGTCTTGCCGTGTTCGGTGGAGAGCAGGCGGGCGAGGTCGTCCTGTTCGGCGCGGACGAGTTCGAGGAACCGCATCAGGACGCGGGCGCGGCGCTGCGGGTTCCAGCGGGCCCATTCCCGTTGCGCCTCGGCCGCGTCGGCGACGGTGGCGGCGACCTCGTCGGCGCTGGCCAGGGGGACGCGGGCACGGACGGCGCCGGTGCTGGGGTCGTACACGTCGGCGAAGCGACCGGAGGTGCCGGGGACGGTTTCTCCGGACCGGAAGTGGCGCAGCTCTGCGGTCACGACGGGTCACCTCTTCTTCCTGGGAGCGGGCTGGCGAAGGGGTGACGGGGCGTGGGGTCTGGCTCCCGCCACCGGGGACTGGGTGGGGTTGCGGGGCCTGGCTACCGGCGGGGTGGCGGTGGGGTGGTCCGGTGGTCCTGCCGACGAGGGGTTCTCATGTGGTGGCTTCCCTCCTCGTGGACGAGCGGCGGCGGGGGGCGGGG
>NZ_AGVX02000211.1 GCF_000239155.1 Actinoalloteichus spitiensis RMV-1378 | reverse complement strand
CGACCAGGCGGCCGGCACCAGCCGTGGCGGGAGCCGGCACGGGTCCGCCCCGCCCGCCGGGGATCAGGGGCCGAGGCCGGTGCAGGGCCTGGTGCGGATCTCGTTGGCGTACTCCCCGGGGGCCCCGGCCGCCTCGGCGGCATCGGCCACCACGCCCAGGTAGCGCGCCGAGGGCAGGCCCCCCTCGTAGGCGTCCAGCACGTAGAACCAGGCCAGGACGGAGCGGTCCAGGGTGTCAACACGGAGCCGGATCTTCTTGTGCAGACCCAGCTCGCAACCCTCCCACCGGTCGAGGTTGCGCTCGTCCTCCGGCGTCACGTCGTAGAGCACCACGAAGACCTGGGAGCCGGGGTCCTCGACGATGGTGGCCAGCGCGCCCTCCCAGCCGATGTCCTCCCCGCCGAAGGTGAGCCGCCAGCCCACGAGCCAGCCGGTGTCCGCCAGCGGCGAGTGCGGGGCCCGTTCCAACATCTGGGCTGGATCCATGTTGGAGGCGTACGCGGCGTAGAGCGGCACCCTGACAGGGTAGCCGTTCGTTGTCGGAACGCTGTCGGGCGCGGGCCTTGGTCCGGTGCCAGGATCGTGCTAGCGGCAGAGCCGGGACCAGGGCCATCGTTCGCGGCGCCGGTGGACAGCGTACGGTTGCGGAGTTCGACGGATGTTCGCTTTTCTACGAAGGAGGACCTGGTGACCCGCGTCGTGATCATGGGGGGCGGCCCGGCCAGCTGGGAAGCGGCCTTGGTCGCAGCGCAGCATGACGCAGAGGTCACGGTGGTCACGCAGGACAGCCTCGGCGGCGCCTGCGTCCTCTACGACTGCGTGCCGTCGAAGACCTTCATCGTCTCCGCCGCCGCCCGCTCCGCGGCGAAGAGCGCTGGCGAACTCGGCATCAACACCAGCGAGGGCCACGCCGAGGTCGACCTCCCGGTGGTGCACGGCCGGGTGAAGGGCCTCGCCCTCGCCCAGTCCGCCGACCTGGAGACCCGGTTGCGCCGGGAGAACGTCCGGGTGGTGCGCGGCTACGCCCGCTTCACCGACGAACACCCCGGACTGGCCACCCACCGGGTGGCGGTGGAGGCGGAGGACGGCCAGGAGGAGGTGCTGGAAGCCGACGTCGTGCTGATCGCCACCGGGGCCACGCCCCGCATCCTCCCCGGCGCCGAACCCGACGGGGAGCGCATCCTCACCTGGCGGCAGATCTACGACCTCCCGGACCTGCCCGAACACCTGGTCGTCATCGGTTCCGGTGTCACCGGCGTCGAGTTCGCCTCCGCCTACACCGAGATGGGCGTCAAGGTCACGATGGTGTCCAGCCGTGACCGGGTCCTCCCGCACGAGGACGCGGACGCTTCCGCGGTGCTGGAGGACGTGTTCGCGGAGCGGGGCACCGAGGTCGTGAAGCACGCCAGGGCGGAGCGGGTGGAACGCGTCGACGGCGGAGTCCGGGTGCACCTCCAGGACGGGCGGGTGGTCGAGGGCAGCCACGCCCTGATGACCGTCGGCTCGGTGCCCAACACCACCGACATCGGACTGGAGCGGGTGGGCATCACCCCGGGGCGCGGTGGCTTCATCCCCGTCGACCGGGTCTCGCGGACCTCGGTGTCCAACGTCTACGCCGCCGGCGACTGCACCGGCGTCCTGCTGCTCGCCTCGGTGGCCGCGATGCAGGGCAGGACCGCCATGTGGCACGCCCTGGGCGGCAGCGTGCAGCCGCTGCGGCTGAAGACGGTGGCCGCCAACGTCTTCACGAACCCGGAGATCGCCACGGTCGGTATCGGAACCGGCGCCATCAACTCCGGTGAGGTGCCGGCCAGGAGCGTGATGCTCCCGCTGGCGACGAACGCGCGCGCGAAGATGGAGGGCCTGCGCCGCGGCTTCATCAAGCTGTTCTGCCGGCCCGCGACCGGGGTGGTCATCGGCGGGGTCGTCGTCGCCCCGTCCGCGAGTGAGCTGATCCTGCCGATCGCGATGGCCGTGCAGAACCAGCTCACCGTGGACGACCTCGCCTACACCTTCTCGGTGTACCCGTCGCTCTCCGGTTCCATCACCGAGGTGGGCCGGCAGCTGATGCGGCCCGCCGACGACCTGGACTGAGCCCGGCCCTCACTCCTCGTCGCCGCTGGCCCAGTCGAAGGTCCTGGTGACCGCCTTCTTCCACTCGCGGTAGCGGGCCTCCCTGGTCTGTTCGGCGAGCGAGGGCTCCCACTGGGTGTCCTGGATCCAGTTGCGCCGGATGTCGTCCTCGCCGCCCCAGAAGCCGACGGCCAGCCCAGCGGCGTAGGCGGCACCCAGTGCCGTCGTCTCGTTCACCTTGGGACGGATCACGGGCACGCCGAGGATGTCGGCCTGGAACTGCATCAGCAGGTCGTTGACGACCATGCCCCCGTCGGCCTTGAGCGCCTTGAGGGCGACACCGGAGTCGGCGTTCATCGCGTCGATGACCTCGCGCGTCTGGAAGGCGGTGGCCTCCAGCACGGCGCGGGCCAGGTGCCCCTTGTTGACGAACCGCGTCAGTCCGACGATCGCGCCCCGGGCGTCGGAGCGCCAGTAGGGTGCGAAGAGGCCGGAGAAGGCGGGCACGAAGTACGCGCCGCCGCTGTCGGACACGGTCGCGGCGAGCCGTTCGACCTCGGGAGCCGAGCCGATGAGCCCCAGGTTGTCCCGCAACCACTGGACCAGCGAGCCGGTGACGGCGATCGAGCCCTCCAGCGCGTAGACCGTCTCCCGTTCGCCCAGCTTGTAGCAGACGGTGGTCAGCAACCCGTTCTGGCTCATCACCTTGTCGGTGCCGGTGTTGAGCAGGACGAAGTTGCCGGTCCCGTAGGTGTTCTTCGCCTCACCGGGGGAGAGGCACGCCTGACCGAAGGTCGCCGCCTGCTGGTCACCGAGGATGCCCGCGATCGGCAGGCCGTTCAGCGCTCCCCGCTGGCTGATGCGCCCGTACTCCTCGGAGGAGGAGCGGATCTCCGGGAGCATCGACAGCGGCACCCCCATCTCGCCGGCGATCTCCTCGTCCCAGCTCAGGGTGTCCAGGTCCATCATGAGCGTGCGGGACGCGTTGGTGGGGTCGGTGACGTGGAGGCCACCGTCCGGACCGCCGGTGAGGTGCCACAGCACCCAGGTGTCCATGTTGCCGAACAGCAGGTCGCCCGCCTCGGCCCTCGACCGGGCGCCCTCGACGTTGTCGAGGATCCACCGGATCTTCGGCCCGGAGAAGTAGGTGGCCAGCGGCAGCCCCGTCCGGTCCCGGTACCGCTCCTGGCCGCCGCCGAGCCGGCCCAGTTCCTCGATGATCCGGTCGGTGCGGGTGTCCTGCCAGACGATCGCGTTGTGGACGGGACGACCGGTCCTGCGATCCCACACGACGGTGGTCTCCCGCTGGTTGGTGATCCCCACCGCGGCGATGTCCGAGGCGACGAGGTCGCCGTTGGCCAGCGCGCCCGCGCACACCTGCCTGGTGTTGCGCCAGATCTCCTCCGGGTCGTGCTCCACCCACCCCGCCCTGGGGAAGATCTGCTCGTGCTCCCGCTGGTCCACGGCGACCACTGCCCCGGAGTGGTCGAACACCATGCACCGGGTCGACGTGGTGCCCTGGTCGATCGCGGCTACGTAGTTGGCCATGCCTCGCCTGCCTCCTCGTGGTTCCGGCCGTTCGAGAGTCGTGGTGCCCGGGTACCGCCGCCACGTCACGTCGGGACCGGGCCGTTGCCCTGGTCATGCCCCCCGGGTGGTGGCGCCACACCCTGGGGCGGCTCCCGGCGTCAGAGCGGCAGCGCCAGGTACAGCAGGGCCGCGAGCGACGCGCCGACCAGCGGCCCGACGACCGGAACCCAGGAGTAGCCCCACTCCGGGCTGCCCTTCCCCCTGATCGGCAGCACCGCGTAGGCGATGCGGGGTCCGAGGTCCCTGGCCGGGTTGATGGCGTACCCGGTCGGACCGCCGAGCGAGGCGCCGATACCGATCACCAGGAAGGCGACGCCGGCGTAACCGAGGGCCGAGTTGCCCAGGACCGGGACGTCACCGGCCCCGACCTCGGCGGCCGGGCTGAGCAGGATCCACAGCAGCAGGACGAACGTTCCGATCACCTCGGTGACGGTGTTCCACGGCCGGTTCTCCACCGCCGGCTGGGTGGAGAAGATGCCGAGGGTGCCCTTCGGGTCGTCGTGGGTGTCGAACTGGAGCTTGTAGGCGGCCCAGGCGATCACCGCGCCCAGGAACGCGCCGATGAGCTGCGCCACCATGTAGACCGGCACGACCGACCACGGGGTGTTGCCCGCGATCGCCTGGCCGAGGGTCACCGCCGGGTTGATGTGCCCGCCGGAGGGGTCGGCGATGCTCGCCCCCGCGAAGACGGCGAAGCCCCAGCCGATCGCGATGAGCAGCCAACCGCCCTCACGTCCCTTGGACCGGCGGAGCACCACGTTCGCCACCACGCCGGCACCGAGGAGGATCAATACCGCGGTGCCCAGCAGCTCCCAGACGAAGATCTCGCCATTGCTGATCGGATCCATCGGTGGCCTCCCCGCGTCGGCGACAGTATGGGTCGGTGGTCAGGCTGTCGCACCTGCGCCGGGCCGGGCGACGGTGCCGCAACCTGTGGGTGCACGGGACGTTACTTCCCGGTAGCGAAAGTGTCCACACTCAACGATCATGGGTGCTGTCGGTCGCGGTGAGCGGCCCGAACGGGCACAGTAGGTGCACGACATGGCGGATGGCCCCACCCGTGGGCTCATCCGGTCGGAGTAGCGTTGACGGAGTCCAGACGTGGACGCCCTGACAGCGGAGGAGGCGGATCCGGTGGCAGACGAACACGGTGCGCACCAGCGGGGCGGGAGGCCCGGCCCTCGGCCGACCGACGCCCAGGCCGTGGTGCCGCCCGGCGCGTTGAGCCCGGCGGAGCGCGACCGCAGCTGGGCGCGTCTCGGGGAGGAGGACTTCGACGTCCTCGTCATCGGCGGCGGCGTCACCGGCGCCGGGGTCGCGCTCGACGCGGCGACCCGGGGGCTCCGGGTGGCGCTCGTCGAGGCCAGGGACCTCGCATCCGGCACCTCGAGCCGGTCGAGCAAACTCTTCCACGGCGGCCTGCGGTACCTGGAGCAGCTGGAGTTCGGCCTGGTCCGCGAGGCCCTGCGGGAACGGGAGCTGATGCTCACCCGGCTCGCCCCGCACCTGGTCAAACCGGTCAGCTTCCTCTACCCGCTGAGCCATCGGCTGTGGGAACGGCCCTACACGGCCGCCGGCCTGCTCCTGTACGACACCATGGGCGGAGCGCGGTCGGTGCCGGGGCAGAAGCACCTCACCAGGGCCGGTGCGCTTCGCCTGTTCCCCGCCCTGCGGCGGGACGCGCTCATCGGCGGGATCCGCTACTACGACGCCCAGTCGGACGACGCCCGGCACACGATGACCCTGGCCAGGACGGCCGCGCAGTACGGCGCCGTGGTGCGGACCTCCACGCAGGTCACCGGGTTCGTCCGGGAGGCCGACCGGGTGGCTGGTGTGCACGTGCGCGACGTCGAGTCGGGAGCCGAGACCTCGGTCACCGCGAACGTCGTGATCAACTGCGCCGGCGTGTGGACCGACGAGCTCCAGCGCCTCTCCGGCAGCCGGGGCCGGTTCCGCGTGGAGGCCAGCAAGGGCGTGCACATCGTCGTCCCCCGGGACCGCATCGTCGCCGAGTCCGGCCTGATCCTGCGGACCGAGAAGTCGGTGCTCTTCGTCATCCCGTGGCGCAACCACTGGATCATCGGGACGACCGACACCGAGTGGAACCTCGACCTGGCCCACCCGGCGGCGACCCGGGCGGACATCGACTACATCCTGGAACACGTCAACTCGGTACTGGCGACCCCGCTGACCCACGAGGACATCGAAGGCGTGTACGCGGGCCTGCGCCCGCTCCTCGCGGGGGAGAGCGAGGACACCTCGAAGCTCTCCCGGGAACACGCCGTCGCCAGGCCCGCTCCTGGCCTGATCGCGATCGCGGGCGGCAAGTACACCACCTACCGCGTGATGGCGGCCGACGCCGTCGACGCGGCGGCGGCCGACCTGCCCAACCGCATCCCGGCCTCCATCACCGACAAGGTCCCGCTGCTGGGCGCCGACGGGTACCACGCGCTGGTCAACCAGGCCGACCAGCTCGCCGCCCGGCACGGACTGCACCCCTACCGCGTCCGGCACCTCCTGGACCGCTACGGCTCGCTGGTGCACCAGGTCCTCGCCGAGGCGGCGGACGACCCGGAACTGCTCAAACCCGTCCCGGGATCGCCTGACTACCTCCAGGTCGAGATCGTCTACGCCGCCAGCCACGAGGGCGCGCTGCACCTGGAGGACGTCCTCACGCGTCGCACCAGGATCTCCATCGAGTACCCGCACCGGGGGGTGGACTCCGCCGAGGCGGCGGCACGGCTGATGGGCCGCGTGCTGGGCTGGGACGAGGACACCGTGCGGGAGGAGGTCCGCGTCTACGTCGCGCGGGTCGAGGCCGAGCGGGAGTCGCAGACCGAACCGGACGACCAGACCGCGGACGCCAGGAGAGCCGCGGCTCCGGAGGCCCGGCCCCGGCTGGAGGCCACCGCCTGACGGTTCCGCCGAGGAGGCGGGATCACGGCGCCGGCCAGGAGGCACCCACGACGTGCCCGTTCGAGGGCAGCCCGACCGCGGCCTGCCCTCGGACCTCGGCGAGCATGTCCTCGACGTGCTGGACCAACCGGCGGGAGTCCACCGGCGACAGCACGGACCACCGGGAGCCGTCGGGAGCCGCCCGCCGGGTCTGGAGGTAGCGGCCCTTGGGGGTGTCGAAGAAGGCGATGACGCGGTCGAGCCGCCGACGGCTTCCCCAGCCGTCCCGGCGCGCTACCCCGAACTGGCCCCGGTCGCCGGCCTCCCGGACCATCTCGGCGAGCGTGCGGGCGTCCTCCTCCCGCACGCCCCGGCCGCACAGGGCGGTGCGCAGGGCGTCCGCCGAGCTGCCGGCCCTCGCGGCCGCGCTGTCCAGCTGCTCGGCCCGCAGGGTCACGGAGTGGCCCGGCCCGGCGGGGCGAGCGGGTGCGGTCGCGACGGCGGCCCTGGCCAGGCCGCTCCCCTCCACCGCGCGCAGGGTCACGCGTTTGTGCTCGAGGACCGCCAACACGCCCCGGCCCCTGGTGGACGCGGCGAGGACCCGGACCCGGCGTTGCCCGAGCCAGAGCCGGCCGTCCACCTCCACGTCAGGTCGTTCCAGGCGCAGCAGCAGCGAGCGCAGCTCCCCGTGGACCGCGCCGGGGCAGCCGAGACCTCGTTGCCCGAGGTCGCGCCACGCCGCCTCCTCCAACCAGGCCCGCTCCTCGAACGTCCGGCCCGGCGAGTCGACCCTGATCACCAGCGGCTGGTCACCAAGCCCCAGGTGGTGCCACAGCACGTCGAACTCCAGCGCGCTCAGCGCGAACGGGTCGTCCGAGTGCCGGGCGAACACGTCGAGTAAGGCCATCAGGCGGTGCCTCCGCCGATGACGGGGGCGGCCACCCGGTGGTCGCTGCCGTAGAGGTCGACGGTCTCGGTGGCGCTGGTGCCGCCCGGCGGAACGGCGGGCGGGTCGGGCTCGTGCTCCCCGGTCGGGGCGGGGGCGGCCGTCCGGACGGGCGGCCGGGGGAAGCGGAGTTGGCGTTGCCCGGGAGTGGTCCCGGGACCCCGGAGGGACGACGGCGTGCCCCGGGGGGTCGAATGCCCGGGACGGGCAGCGGGCGTGGGCACCCGCAGGGAGAGCAGGGGCCGGCCCGCGGCCGTCCCGTCCCCTCGGACCAGGTCGGGGGCCTGCACGACCACTTCGGGGGGAGGCCGGAACGTCGCCAGCATCGTCGTGGCGCTCGCGGTGCTCACCTCGTAGGTGGTCATCACCTCGAACGCCCGGGCTTCCGCGTCGCGCCGCGCCGACTCCTGCTCCTCGTAGTCGGACTGGCCGCCGAACAGGGAGCGGAGGTTGTCCAGCAGCCCGGGTTCCTCGGCGGTGACCTGGACCGGCGGGGGCATGTCCGCGCGGGCCTTGCTGACGTTCTCCGCCTGCGTCTCTGCGGCCTTGCGCATCAGGTCGGCGAGCTCCCTGGCCTCCCGCGCCCAGTCCCGCAGCGGTCCGAGGCCGTCCCGCGCGCTCTCCGCCGCCGCGCCCTGCCAGGAGGTGGTGGAGCGGAGCAGCGCCTCGTGGACGTCCTGGTCGATCTCACCCAACGCGTTCGCCATCGCGGCCCACCGGTCACTGGCGGTGTGGGAGGCGTCCGGCCCGGGGCCCGAGTGGAGCTGTTCGTACAGCTCCTCGTGCGTGTAACCGTTCCAGCGGTGCGCGCCGCCCATGTTTCAGCACCCCCACGGGTAGATCAGCAGTACGTGTCCCAGGAAGCGGAGTTGTCCCCCTCGATGACCTGGTACTGCTCGTTGGCCATCCGGAGGGAACCCGCGGCGGACTGGAGTTGGTCGCGATATCCGCACAGCGCCTCGAACGCCGCCGCACTGCTCCCGAAGGAGCTTTCGTTGAAGCGCTCCGCCGCGCGTTGGCTGACCGGGTCGCCGGCCCACGGAATGATCCTGAGGTCGTTGAAGGCGTGCTCGATCTGCGGACCGAGCTGGTCGAGCGCGTGCTGGAGGGAACTGATGAGTTCCGGAATCGCCTGCGGTTCGATCTCCAGGTGACCTCCGCCGCCCGGAACCGTGCCGTCCTCGCCGGAGGATGGCGATGGTGTCGACGGGCCGGCGGGACCGTGCCCGTCGTCGGGACTGTGGCTGGATGGCACGACAACCTCCCTACCTGCGACCGTGCTGAAGCTTAGCCCGCCGTGATGACGTTGGGGAGTTACCTGATCGCGGACAGTGCGTCATTCAGTAGAACAGTCGACGGCCCAAAACCCAATTCCCGCTGACGAGTGAAGGATGAGTTCGGTGTGTAGTGGGCCTACTCCGTGCAGGGCGTTTTGTTGACTTGATCCGGCGAAATCAACCCGATGGTGGGGCGCTTTCGTGTTCCTCCGCCGCGATGCCGAACCGGTCGCGGAGATTCGTCGTGACGATCTCGGCCACCCGCTCGGCCCCGGCGCAGAGCTGGTCGAGACCGGGGGGCGGGCTCCCCCCGTCGTCCCGGTAGAGGACGTCGAGGAACTGCCCCTCGGCGACGTCGACCTCGACGTTGCAGACGCCCTCCTGTCCGGGGGTGCGCACCACGAGCGCCGGAAACCCGGCCGACGAGACGTGGTCCACCTCGACCTGCGCCGTGTCGTCCGTCCACACCCCCACTCCCTCGATGGTGACCAGCGCGAGCCGGGCTCCCACCAGGTTCTGCGCGCTCCGCAGGCTGCACGTCGCGGCTTCCCCGAACCCGTTCTCCACGCCGGGCACCGGTGGGCGGTCGATGCCGAGTTGGACCCGGTCCTCCCGGCTGAGCAGCGCACAGGGGTCGAGCCCGTCGATCGGCATCTCGGCGGGTCGTGGCGGCGGAGGGGGGAGTGACGAGGTCGGCAGAGGGGCCAGCAGGTG
This sequence comes from Actinoalloteichus spitiensis RMV-1378, assembly GCF_000239155.1. Lineage (GTDB taxonomy): Bacteria > Actinomycetota > Actinomycetes > Mycobacteriales > Pseudonocardiaceae > Actinoalloteichus_B > Actinoalloteichus_B spitiensis. The sequence continues at coordinate 6,969 of NZ_AGVX02000211.1, read as the reverse complement.
CGACGGCGGCTCCCGGAGAGCGGCACGACCACCGGCCTCCGCCACGCAGCCGGTCGTGAGCAGGACGGCGGCGACGGAGCCGACCAGCCGTCGTCCGGAGGTGAACCCGCGCATGGGCCGTACCGTAACCCACGGAACGGATCGAGTCAGCTACGCACGGTGCGGCTCGGTGTGTGCCGGTCCCGCTTCCACCGCCGAACCGGTGGCGGCCATGCACCAGGGGAGCGCGTGCGCCGCGCCAGCACCGCCGCACCAGGCCGGGTCGGGCGGTCGGCCCTGGCGGAACCCGAGGGCGCCGGCGAGACCGTCGGCCTCCGGTGTGCGGCGCATCCACAGCCAACCGAGGGCGAGACCCGCGAAAGCGAAACCGACGACGGCGGTGAGCGCCCCGCGCAGCGTGTCCGGCGCTGTCCCCCCGGGCGGGCACCACCACCGCAGCTCGGCGGAGTTCCCCGAGGAGCCGGCTCCCGGCCTGCCGGGGACAAGGACCACCTCGGCGCGCAGCGCGCCGCTGGTCGGCTCGGCCACGGCCACGAGAACAGCTCGTCGCGCCGCCACTGCTCGGACCGGCGGGTCACGTAGGCGCGGGCGCCGGCGCGGTCGAGGGGAGAGCCGACTCCCATCACGGCGCGGACGGCGGCGTCGTCCGAGGCGGTAACCAGCGCCGGGCAGTCGTCGAGCGCGCCGTCCGCGCGCAGCCGCCGCAGGTACGCCACACCCGCGTTGATCTCCACGTGGTCCACGCGAGGAGGGTAGGGCTTACCGGTGTTGTCGGCGGGGCCGCCACCACGGCACCCGGCCGGCGGGAGCCCACCACGAGGGCGGTCACGGGCCGCCGGCCAGACCTCACCAGCGGGGTGGCGGCGGTGGTTGCCCGGGCGCGCCGGCGGGGGGAGGGGGAACGTTCCAAGCAGGACCGGCGCCACCCGGCGCTCCGGACTCCGGGTGGCCGGGATGCCAAGCGGGCGGGGCACCCGGCGTGGCGGAGGGGGCGGGGGGCGGAGCGTGCCCACCGGCACCGTGCGCCGGACCGGCCGGGACGCCGGCGATGCCCTGCGGCGGCAGCGGCGCGGCGGGCGGTGGTCCCGACGAGGTTCCCGGGGTGCGCGGCGTGCGGTAACCGCCCCCACCGTCGTTCCAGACGAACTGGGGAATCCGCTCCAGGAAGTCCACCAGGTAGTCCAGCATCGAGGTGGCCCGCGGCAGGTCCAGCGTCCCGCTCTCCCAGGTCACCAGGTCGACGTTCTCGAAGCGGAGCGGGAACCGGACGGCCCGCGCGTCGGCCAGCATCCACTCCATCGTGCGCGGGTGCAGGACGTCGTAGGCGAACTTGTCGTCCACGGTGTTGATGCGGAAGGTGCGGTTGAAGTCCTCGCTCTCCAACCGCAGGTCGTGCCCGCCGAAGAGGTTCATCAGCCGGTGTCCGAAGTGCTCCCGGCCGATCTGGAGCGAGGGCCACGGGGTGCCGCGTTCCGCCGAGGCGCAGGCCACCAGGTTCGTGATGGTGACGGTACGCCGGTTCTTCCCCGAGCCCCGCTTCTCCTTGTAGACGTACTGGAACGCCGCGACACGCCAACCCCGGTGGCGTCCGACGAGGACGTGCCTCGCCGTGCGGCCGAAGCCCCTGTTGAACGGGGGCCCCTGGAACCTTCCGACCCAGCGCTGGTCGTTGGGGTGGTAGACCCAGCCGTGATGAGCGGCCCAGGCGCCCAACTCGGCCGCCAGCCGCCGGTCGCGTCGGCGTTGGACGATCGCCGCGACCGCGCTTCCGACGGCCACCAGCACCATGATCACGAGCTGCGGCATCCCGGGCTCCCCTCGTCACCGGCCGGACGACGATCTCCGTCCGCCGTGTCCCCCGTTCGGTGGGTACCAATGGCGCCGGCGCGCCGTCAAGCGGAACGGGGGAATCCGGCGGCCGCGGGTGACGGCCGTCGCTGCCCCGGGCCGTGCGGGGGCCACAAGCCCGAGCCACCGGCGCGGAACCCGCGGGGATGGACCGGAGGTGACAACGACGAGCCTGGCCAGGCGCAGCGGAACCCCGGACCCGGTGGCGCCGGCGACCACCGAGCGGCACCTCGACGTCGGACGCGTCCGACGAACGCCACACCCAACACGACCACGAGCCCCGACCACCACCCACCAGCCAGCCCCGGCCGGCGCACCAGGTGAGGGGCGGGGAGGGGTTCCACCTCAGCGGCGGGGGCGCAGCACCAGGGTCACCACCAGGGGGAGCAGCAGGACCAGCGGGTTGCGCACGACGAAGGCGATCGCCAGGCCGGCGACCCAGCAGACCGCGATCGTGGCGACCGTCGGAAGGTCGAGGGCGCCGGCGTGGCGTCGCGGTTCCAGGTCGTGCCGTGGTCGGGGCGGCGGACGCAGGAACTCGGGACGGGGTTCCGGCAGGTCCACGAAGAGCCGGGCGATGTCCCCCCGCGTCACGGCGGAGGACGCCCGTGCGGCGCGGTCCCCGTAGTCCTCCGCGCCCAGACGACCGGCGCTCAGGTGTTCGCCGAGCAACCGCACCGCCTCGGCTCGCTCGGCGTCCCCGATCCGGACGTCTGGTGACGGAAAGTCCTCCACGAACGCCGATGTTACGTTCGCCGGCGCGGCGGAGCGGACCTCGGTCAGTCGAGTGCGCTGGTGAACCCGTGGAGGGGGAGCGCCAGCTCGTCCAGCCGGTCCCGCAGGGCCGCCGCCGGTTCTCCCGTCGGGGTCCTGAGCAGTTCGACGACCCAGTCGGCGTCCTCGGCGTCGTCCTCGCCGGCGAGCAGTTCACGGTGCACGGTCGCCGGTCGCCAGCCCTCCTCGGCCAGGCCGTCGGCCAGCAGCTCGGCGTCGGCCCGGTCGGGGAGGACTACCAGGACCCCGCCGTTCAGTCCTTGATCTCGCACAGCACGGTGCCCTGGCTGACGGTGTCCCCGGCGCTGGTCGTCAGCCCGGTGATCGTCCCCGCCCGGTGCGCGGTCACCGGGTTCTCCATCTTCATCGCCTCGAGCACCGCGACCAGATCGCCGGCGGAGACCTGGTCGCCGTCGGCGACCGCCAGTTTGACGACGGTCCCCTGCATGGGTGCGGTGACCGCGTCCCCGGACACGGCGACGGTCCGCCCACCACCGCGGCGACGCGGCGTCGGCTTCGTCGCCGCGGCCTTCGGGCCTTGGCCGCTCCCCGAGGTGAGCCCGGCCGGAAGCGACACCTCGAGCCGACGCCCACCGACCTCGACGACCACGGACTCCCTCGGCCCGTCCTCGCCGGCCGGTTCCGCGCCCGAGGTGAAGGGCTCGATCGTGTTGTCGAACTCGGTCTCGATCCACCGGGTGTGCACGGCGAACCCGTCCTCGGCGGTGAAGGCCGGGTCGCGCACGACCGCGCGGTGGAAGGGCAGCACGGTCGCCATCCCCTCGACGGCGAACTCGTCCAGCGCCCGGCGGGCCCTGGCGAGCGCCTCCGCCCTCGTGCGGCCGGTGACGACGAGCTTGGCCAGCAGCGAGTCGAACTGACCGCCGATGACGCTGCCCGTCTCGACACCCGCGTCGACCCGGACACCCGGTCCGCTCGGGGGCACGAACCGGGTCACGGTCCCGGGAGCGGGGAGGAAGTTGCGGCCGGCGTCCTCGCCGTTGATCCGGAACTCGATCGAGTGGCCGTGCGGCACCGGATCGGCGGCGAGCTCGAGCGGCAGGCCCTCGGCGATCCGGAACTGCTCCCGGACGAGGTCGATGCCGGTGGTCTCCTCGCTCACGGGGTGCTCCACCTGGAGGCGGGTGTTGACCTCGAGGAAGGAGATCGTGCCGTCCGTGCCGACCAGGAACTCCACGGTGCCCGCGCCGTGGTAACCGGCTTCCAGGCAGATCGCCCGGGCGGCCTCGTGGATGGTGGCGTGCTGCTCCTCGCTGAGGAAGGGCGCCGGAGCCTCCTCGACGAGCTTCTGGTGGCGGCGCTGGAGCGAGCAGTCCCGGGTGCCGACCACCACGACGCGGCCGTGCTGGTCCGCGAGGACCTGGGCCTCGACGTGGCGCGGCCGGTCCAGGTACCGCTCCACGAAGCACTCGCCCCGGCCGAAGGCCGCCTCGGCCTCCCGGACGGCGCTGTCGAACAGCTCGGGGATCTCCTCGAGGGTCCTGGCGACCTTGAGGCCACGACCGCCACCGCCGAAGGCCGCCTTGATCGCGACCGGCAGGCCGTGTTCGGTCGCGAAGGCCACGACCTCCTCCGGCCCGGAGACCGGGTCCTTGGTGCCGGGCACCAGCGGAGCACCGGCCTTCGTCGCGAGGTGCCGGGCGGTGACCTTGTCCCCCAGGTCGCGGATCGCCTGCGGCGTCGGGCCGATCCAGGTCAACCCGGCCTTCGTCACGGCCTCGGCGAAGTCCGCGTTCTCCGAGAGGAAGCCGTACCCCGGGTGGACCGCGTCCGCGCCGCTGCGCTCGGCGGCGTCCAGCAGCTTGTCGACGGACAGGTAGCTGTCGGCCGCCGTGTCGCCGCCGAGGGCGAAGGCCTCGTCCGCCAACCGCACGAACGGAGCGTCCCGATCCGGGTCGGCGTACACCGCGACGCTGCTCAGTCCGGCGTCCCGGCAGGCCCGGACCACCCTGACGGCGATCTCACCGCGATTGGCGATCAGCACCTTGCGCAGGGGGCGGATCTCGACACTCGCCCCGGTTCCGGTGCCGTGTTCGGCTGCCAACTCGGGCACGCTCAACCTCCTCGCCTGGCACGTCGTCGCCGACGGCCGGCCCGACCACAGTTTGCTGGGGCCCTGGCCGCGCCGCTGGCGCGGCGAGTGGCGGACCGAAGGACGCGTCCTGGCACAAAACCCCTGATCGATGCTCGCTGCCCGGAGGGGGGAACGGTCATGGCGAAGCCCTACCAAAGGCGGGGCCAGTTTCTGTCGCTGCTCGACAGCTGCCCGGGCGGCGCGTGCCCCAACCCTCCGTCGAAAGCGAACCGGGTCGCCCTTTTGGCGGAGCGGTACCCGGTTCGCTGGCGGTGGCCGCGCGGTCAGCCGACGGCAGGGGAACGTCCCTCACCGGCCGGCACCGGCGGGTCCTCGTGGTCGGTGGCCGAGGTGGTCCGCCCGCCGGCCGCGTCCTCGCCCGCCGGTCCGCCGTCCACGCCGCCGGCCGACCCGGTCTCCTGGGTGAGCGGCGGTGCGGTGGGGTCGAGCAGGGAGCTGTCCCGGGAGACCAGTGTCTCCCGGTCCAGAAGCCCCTCGCTCCGTGCGACCAGGACCGGGACGACGATCTGACCGGCCACGTTGGTCGCGGTCCTGATCATGTCGAGGATCGGGTCGATGGCGAAGACGAGCGCGACCCCCTCCAACGGCAGACCGACGGTGCTCAGCGTCAGGGTGAGCATCGTGAACCACCCCGTCACGCCGGCCGTGGCCGACGAACCGACCACGGCGACCAGCACGATCAGCAGGTAGTCGGTGAGGGTGAGCGTCTCACCGTAGAACTGGGCGATGAAGATGGTCGCGATGGCCGGGTAGATGGCGGCGCACCCGTCCATCTTGGTGGTCACGCCCAGGGGCACCGCGAAGCTCGCGTACCGCGAGTCGACGCCGAGGTTGACGGCGGTCCGGGTGCTCAGCGGGAGCGTGGCCCCCGAGGAGCGGGAGACGAACGCGAACTGGAGGACGGGCCAGGCCTTCCGGAAGAACAGCAGTGGATTGACGCCGGCGACCAGCCGGAGCAGCAGCGGGTAGACGGCGAGCAGCACGACGAAGCACGCGACGTAGACGGAGACGCCGAGGCGCAGCAGGGGCGCCAGGGTCTCCCCGACGCCGTAGGTGGCCACGGCACGGCCGATGAGACCGAGGACGCCGAGCGGTGCGAGCAGCACCAGCCACCACAGCACCTTCTGCACGATCTCCAACGCGGAGCGGTTGAAGGCGATGAAGGGAGCGGCCCTGTCGTTCAGCGTGTAGGCGGCGATCCCGGTGACCACGGAGATCACCACCACCTGGAGCACCGCTCCGTCGGCGAAGGCGGCGAAGAGGTTGTTCGGCACCAGGCCGGTCAGGAAGTCCAGCCAGGAACCGGGCTGCCGCTCGGCCAGCGACTCCACCGTCTCGGGATCGGGCTGGATCGCGACGCCCTCCCCCGGCCGGCTCAGCAGACCGGTCGCCAACCCGATCAGCACCGCGATCAGGGAGGTGATGGCGAACCAGAGCAGGGTCTTCCCCCCGAGGCGGGCGACCGCTCCCGGGCCCCGACCGAGGTTGCGGAGGTTGGCGATGCTCACGACGATCGCCGTGAAGATCAGCGGCACCACGGTGACCTGCAACGCGCTCACGTAGGAGGAACCGAGGGTGGCCAGGGTGGTGGTCAGCCAGTCCCATTCGAGGGACCTGGCGGCCAGGCCGAGCAACAGGCCGAGCAGCAGGGCGGCGAGGACCTGGATGGCGAGACTGGGACGGAGGGATCTGCGGCGGGCGGTCGCCTCGGACATGGGGGGACTCCTGGATGAGTGCGGGCGGTCGGACGCTGAGTCGGATCAGCGACCCGGACAGGTGGCACTCGCCAACCGGCAGTAGTCGACGTGGCGACGGCGGGTCAGCAGGGGAGTCCTGTAACGGCTTCGCATAGCGGGGTCTCTAACCCCTTCGAGTGAAGATCTCTTCCCGTTCCGCGCCGATTGTGGTCGCGCTCACCGCCAGCTGACACCGCCGCCCGGACCAGCGGGGGATGAGTTCTCCGTCACCGGGCCGAGCCCGCCCTGTTCGTGGCCGCGCCCGCCGCCGCCCTGCCGGGGATCGTCGTGATCCGGGCGGGGCCGGCGGACAGGCCCGGCTCGGTCCCGGCGCTCACCCGGTCGAGGGAAGGCGGGGCACGGTGGGTGGGGCCAGCCCGTGCGCGGCGACCCGGGCGGGCAGGGGGAACGGGAGCGCGGGCGAGCGGGAGGCCGTGGACGGCGGCGCCACCGCCGGCCCTCGGCGTCGGTGGCCACCCGCCGCGCGAGGTGTTC
>NZ_AGVX02000212.1 GCF_000239155.1 Actinoalloteichus spitiensis RMV-1378 | reverse complement strand
GGGCGGGTTCGGGGGCCGGGTGGCGGTTCGCCGAGGGACTCGGCAGGCCGACGGGTTCGTGCCGGCTACTGGTGTCCCTGACCGTGGGCGGCGATACCGCGACCGCCGTGGGCCCGCGCCGTGGTGGGGTGCGATCCCCTTGCCCGGCAAGGGGGTGCCCAGGTCGGCCGGTCCCGGCACTCCCCGGTGGGAGGAGGTCCGCCCTGCCAGGGGCCGGGCCGGGAGTCCGAGCTGCGCCGGGCCACCCGGCGCTCCTGCCCTGCTGGGCCGACCACCGACCCGCCGGAGAGGCCGCGGCCGGGGTGGGCAGGACCGCGTCCCCACCTCGGGATACCCGGGAGCTGACCTACTGGTGCATACTTCTGACCATGAGGTCAGAAAAAAATCTGAATGGTCAGAAGGGGCGGACCTTCATCGAGGAGGCCAGGCGGCGGCAGATCGTCGACTGCGCCATCGAGGTGATCTCCGAGGTCGGGTACCGGAAGGCGTCGCTGGCGCGGATCGCCGAACGCGCGGGCGTGTCGAAGGGGGTGATCCTCTACCACTTCGCCGGGAAGGGAGAGGTGATCGAGACCGCGCTCGGCCAGATCTACGCGGCCCTCGGCGCCCGGTTCGAGCAGGAGCTCGCCGACCAACCCGACCTCCGGTCCACCCTCGCCGCCTACATCCGCGCCCTCGTCGGCTACCTGCGCGACAACCCCACCCACGTGCGGGTGATCGCCGAGGCCGCGACGTACGACGGTGGCGGCGCCGAGTCGACGGACTCCTTCGACCCCGGCGACGCCGGCCAGCGGTGGCGCGCCCTCGCGGAACTCCTCCGCGCCGGGCAGGCCGCCGGCGAGTTCCGCGCCTTCGACGCGCGGGTCGTCGCCCAGGCCATCGGGGGAGCCATCGACGCCGTCGTCGCCGGCTGGCTGGAGGACCCGGACACCGACCTCACCGAGGCCGGCGAGGAGCTGGTGACCACCTTCGACCGGGCGCTGGTCGCCGTCCCACCCACCACCGACAGCGGGAGCACGCCATGCCAGTGATCGACGTCGCGGGACTGCGCAAGACCTACCGCGACCACGTCGCCGTCGACGACGTCTCGTTCACCGTGGAACGCGGGGAGATCTTCGGCATCCTCGGCCCCAACGGGGCGGGGAAGACCACCACCGTCGAATGCCTCACCGGGCTGCGCAGGCGTGACGGCGGCCGGGTGAGCGTGTTCGGCCACGACCCGGACACCGACCGCGACGCGCTGCGCGAGACGGTCGGGGTCCAGCTGCAGCACAGCGAACTCCAGCCGAAGATGACCGTGCGGGAGGCACTGGAGCTCTACGCCTCCTTCTACGCCGACCCGGCAAACCCCGACGAGCTGATCGACACGCTCGGCCTGCGGGACCGCGCCTCCGCCTACTGGGGGAAGCTCTCCGGGGGCCAGCGGCAGCGGGTCGCGATCGCCCTCGCGCTCGTCGGCAATCCCAGGCTGGCCGTGCTCGACGAGTTGACCACCGGGTTGGACCCGAAATCCCGCCGGGACACCTGGGAGGTCGTCGAGCGGGTGCGGGACCGGGGGGTGACCGTCCTGCTCGTCACCCACTTCATGGCCGAGGCGCAGCACCTCTGCGACCGGATCGCCGTCATCGCCCGGGGCAGGGTCGCAGCACTGGACACCCCGGAGGGGCTGGCCGAGGCAGCCGGTTCGACCCAGACCCTGCGGTTCCGCACCACCCAGCCGGTGCCCGTCGCGGAGCTGCGGGCACTGCCGGTGGTCACCGAGGTGGTGGTCGACGGTGACGCGGTGACGGTGCGCGGCGAGGGGGAGCTGGTGTTCGCGGTCTCCCAGCTCCTCGGAGCGGTCGGCGTCACCCCGTCCCACCTCCGCGTCGAACAGGCGAGCCTGGACGACGCCTTCCTCGCGATCACCGGACAGCTCACGGAGGAGGCGGCATGAACAGGGTGGTGCTGGCCACCGGCCGGATGACCCGGATGGAGCTGCGGCTGCTCCGCAGGGACTGGGCGCTGCTGTTCTTCGGGATCGGGTTCCCCGTCGTGCTGTTGCTGCTGTTCGCGAACCTGCCCGACATGACGGACCCGATCCCCGGGTCGGACGGGCTCCGCGCCTTCGACGTCGTGATGGCGCCGATCGCGCTGAGCATCGCGCTGCTGATCATCTCGCTCCAGCTGATGCCGCAGCAGATCGTCACCGTGCGGGAGAAGGGCATCCTCCGGCGGTTGTCCACCACTCCCGCTCCCAGGGTCGGGCTGCTGGTGGCGAACTTCGCCATCGGCGCGTTGATCTCGGTGCTCGCGGTGGTGGCCGTCCTGGCCGGTGGCTCACTCGTCCACGGCCTGGCGCTGCCGAGGTCGCTGCCGGCGTTCCTGCTGGTCTACCTGTGCGCGATGATCACCACCCTGTCGATCACGATGCTCATCGCCGGGATCTCCAGGACGGCGAACATCGCCAACGGCATCGGCTCGATCCTGCTGGTGCCGATGATGTTCCTCAGTGGAGCGATGGTCCCCCGGGAGGACCTGCCCGAACTGGTGCGCCGGATCGGCGACCTCACCCCGGTGGGCGCGGTCACGCGGGCGTTGCGGGCGAGTTGGGCGGGGGAGGCGTTGCCGCTCCAGCCCTTCCTGGTGATGGGGGTGACGGTGCTGCTCGTCTGGCCGATCGCGATCCGCTTCTTCCGCTGGGAGTGAGCTCGGCACCCCGGGTCGGGCCCGGGAGTGGCGGGATCCGGCGCATGGGACACCAGGTGGGCGACCCCGCCTCACCCCCGTGGTTCGAAGCGGGCGGCGATGGCATCGAGGTCCTCGCGGTTCCAGTCGAGGGCTCCGGTGCGCAGGTCCTCGGTCACCGCCTCCAGCCACCGCAGTTCCGCGAGGGTGGCGGCGCGCTGGTACTCGCCCTCCAGGAGCACGACCCGGGGGAGCGCCCCCGCCACCAGTGCCTCCTCGGCGTCCAGCTCCGCCAGCGTGCGGCGGAGCGCCGCCGCTCGCCGTGCCAGCAGGGTGAGCGCCGCGTCCGGGGTGAGCAGGGGGAGGAAGGCGAGGGCCGCCGGGAACTCGGGGAACTCCCGTGCCGGGGTGGACAGCATCTCCTCCAGCCATCTGTGGAGGGCCGCCGTCCCCTCGTCGGTGAGTTCGTAGACGGTGCGCTCCGGTCGGTCCCCGACCCGTTCGGTGTCGCGCACCCGGATCAGCTCGGCGCGGAGCAGGCGATCGAGCGTCTGGTACACGCTGTTGCGCTGCGCGACGTTGACCACCTGGTCCTTCCTGCGCTCCCGGATCAGTTCCCGCAGGCGGTAGGCGTGCGTCGGCGCCTCGGCGAGCAGGGCGAGCAGGGCCATCGCCAGCGGCGACCTTCGGGAGGAACGACCGGACATGGGCACACCCTAGCCACCTGAGCGCCATAGTCATTCCATGTATAGTCATAGTATGACGTTCAGGAGGGAGTGGCGATGACGAGGGTGCTGGTGATCGGGGGAGGAATCGCGGGAACCGTCGCGGCGGTGGCGCTGCGCCGCGCCGGGCTCGACCCGGTCGTGTACGAGGGGTACGACCGCACCGCCGACGGGGTGGGCGCCTACCTCAGCGTCGCCACCAACGGCCAGGCGGCACTGGCCGAACTGGGCCTGCTGGAACGCGCCCTCGCCGACGGGTTCGACACGCCCCGGATGGCCTTCCGCACCGGTTCGGGACGGCTCCTCGCCGAGCTCGCCCAGGGCGGGGCGCTGCCCGACGGCACCGTGACCAGGACGGTCCGCCGCTCCGACCTGTACCGGGCGCTGCGGGACGCGGCCCTCGACGAGGGGGTGCGCATCGAGTACGGCCGCCGCCTGGTCGACCTCACCGAACACCCGGACGGGGTGACCGCGCGCTTCGCCGACGGGAGCCAGGCGACCGGCGACCTGCTGGTCGGCGCGGACGGGCTGCGGTCCCGCGTGCGCCGGGCGATCGACCCCGACGCGCCCTCGGGCCGGTACGTCGGCCTGCTCAACACGGGGGGCTTCGCGTCGGGGGTGCGGGTGGACGCCGAGCCGGGCGTGGCCACCATGGTCTTCGGGCGCCGGTGCTTCTTCGCCTACTACCGCCACCCCAACGGGGAGGTGTGGTGGTTCGCGAACCCGCCCCGCGCCCAGGAGGCCGGTCAGGAGGAGCTGGACGCGATCGACCCGGCGAGGTGGCGTGCGCACCTCCTGGAGCTCGTCGCGCGCGACCGCACGCCGGCGGCCCGGATCATCGCCGCGACCGAACGGATCCTGCCGCCCTGGGGCACCTACGACCTGCCGTCCGTGCCGACCTGGCACACCGACCGCTGCGTGCTGGTCGGCGACTCGGCGCACGCCACCTCACCCTCCTCCGGGCAGGGCGCGTCGATGGCGATCGAGGACGCGCTGGTGCTCGCGAAGTGCCTGCGGGACGTGCCCGACCACCGCACCGCGCTCGCCACCTACACGGCGGCGCGGCGGGACCGGGTGGAGCGGGTCGTGGCGCAGGGCAAGCGCAACGGGGACCAGAAGGCGACCGGCCCGGTGGCGAGGGTGCTGCGGGACCTGGCGCTGCCCTTCGTGTTCCGCCGGATGGCCAGGGCCGAGGCCGTCGACCAGCGGTGGCTCTACGAGCACCGGATCGACTGGGACGCGCCGACCACCACCCCCGGTCCGACCGCCGTCGGCTGAGCAGGGGGCGGGTGGGCCGCCGGGGAAGGGGCTGCTGGCTGGGACCCCTCAGCCCGGCAGCACCTCGCGGTCCCGGCCCTCCCACGCCGCCCACAGCCGCGCGTAACGACCACCGGCGGCCACCAGCTCCTCGTGCGCACCGACCTCCACGATCCGCCCGTGGTCCAGCACCACCACGCGGTCGGCGGCCACCGCCTGCGGCAGCCGGTGCGCGACCACCAACGACGTCCGCCCCTCGGTGGCGGCGAGCGCGGCCCGTTCCAGGTCGCGGGCCCCGGAACTGCCCGCCTCGGCGCTGGCCTCGTCGAGGACCGCCACCGGCGGGTTCGCCAGCACCAGCCGGGCCAGCGCCAACTGCTGGGCCTGGGGCGCGGTCAACGGGTGGCCCTCCTCGCCGACCCGGGTCCGGATGCCCTCCGGCAGGCTCTCCACCCAACGGCGCGCGCCCACCGCGTCCAACGCGGCGAGCACCTCCGCCTCGGATGCGTCCGGTGCGGTCAGGCGCACGTCGTCGACCAAGCGGCCGGAGAAGACGTGCACGTCCTGGCTGACGAGCACCACGTGGCGGCGCAGCTGGCGGAGTCCCAGCTCGGCCAGCGGAACGCCGCCCACCCGCACCGAGCCCGCCGCCGGGTCGAGGAGCCCGGCGACGATCGCGGCCAGGGTCGTCTTCCCGGCTCCGCTGGCGCCGACCAGGGCCACCCGTTCACCCGGTTCCACGACCAGCGTCACGTCGTCCACCACCAGCGGGCCGTCGTCGTAGCGGTGGCTCACCCCGTCGATCCGCAGGCCCGCGTCGGCGGGGCGGGGGGGCGCTTCCGGTTCGGGGGTCGCCGGGAGCCGCGCGACCCCCACCAGGCGAGCGAGGCTCGCCCCCGCCGACTGCACCTCGTCGAAGGACAACAACAGCGCGCCCAACGGGGAGAACAGGCGGTGGAAGTACAGGGCCGCCGCCGTGGTCGCGCCGACGGTCACGATGTCGGCCCTGACGAGGAGGAACCCGGTGACGACGATCGCCACGAGCCCCACGCACTCCGCCCGGTTGGCGCCGGAGGCGAACCGGGTGAACAGCCGGAACACCCGGACCGAGATGTCCCGGGACCGCGCGGAGCGGTCGGTGACCAGCCCCATCCTGGCCTCGCCCAGCTGGTGCGCGCGCACCGCGTCCACCCCGTGCAGCGAGCTGACCAGGGCCTGCGACCTCTCGCCGATCGCCACCCGTTCCGCCGCGTAGCCGGGGCCGGAGCGCGGCAGGTACCAGCGCAGCGACAACACGTACATCGGCAGGGTCACCATGCCGGCCAGCCCGAGCCGCCAGTCCAGGGTGAGCAGGCCGCCCAGGGTCAGGACGACCGTGAAGAACGCCGAGATCAGCACCGCCGCCTGGTTGGTCACGATCCGGCCGACGATCGACACGTCGTCGCCGACCCGGGAGAGCAGGTCACCGCTGCCCACCCGTTCCAGGGTGGTGGTGGGCAGGTGCAGGGCGCGGTCCACGACGCGTTCCCGCAGCCGGGCCAGCACCGTCTCGCCGGCGCGGGCGATGAGCGCGGTGGCGGCGCCGGTGAGCAGGCCGCCCAGCAGCGCCGCACCGGCGATGAGCGCGACCGTCCACAGCACGGCGGACCCGTCGGCGTCCGGACCACCCGCCGCGATGGTGTCGACCAGGTCGCCGAGCACCCACGGGGCGACCAGGCCGAAGGCGTTGCCGAGCAGGCAGGTGCCCAACGCGGCGCTGGTCGTCCACGGCTGGCGGGCCAGTTCGCCGCGCAGCACCCGCCAGATCTGGCGCGGTGTCGCGACCGGGAGGCGTTCGCCCGTGGACACGGCGGCCGCGAACTCGTCCCGGACGGCCCGCGCCCCGGCACGCCTCCGTCCCCGGCGGCGCCGCCCGCCCCCGGTGTCCACCTCCGCGCTCATCGCAGTACTCCCCGCTGGTAGGTCTCGTCGGTGGCTGACAGCTCGGCGTGGGTGCCCTCGGTCCGCACCACCCCGTCGGCGAGGACCACCACCCGGTCGGCACGGGCCAGCAGCGCGGGGCTGCTGGTGATCAGCAGCGTGGTCCTCGTGTCGTCCGCTGGCGGGGCGTCCTCGTCACCGGCCGGGTCTCCGTCCACGTCACCGGCCGGGTGTCCGTCCGCGCCGCCCGCGTCGAGGTCGCCGGGGCCGGGCGGAACCGTGGTGGGGTGGCGCAGCTCCGCCAGCCCACGGGCGATGGCCTCCTCGGTGACCGCGTCCACCGCCGTGGTGGGGTCGTGGAGCACCAGGACTGGTGGGTCCGCCAGCAGCGCCCTGGCCAGGGCGACCCGTTGCCGTTGCCCGCCGGACAGCGTCGCCCCGCCGTCCAGGACCGCCGTGTCCAGCCCCTCGGCCTGGGTGTCCACCACCTCGTCGGCGGCGGCGGCGCGCAACGCGCGGTCCAACGCCGCCGGGGTGGTCTCCCGGCCCGAGGTCACCGCATCCCGCAGGCTCCCCTCGAAGAGGGTGACGTGGTGGTTCTCCACCAGCACCGTCCGCCGCAGGTCGTCGAGGTCCAGCTCGGACACCCGGACACCGTCGACCAGCAGCTCCCCCTGGTGGTCGGCGGCCGGAACCCGCCCGGACAGCAGGGCGAGCACCGAGTCGGCGTCCCTCGGGTCGTCCACGACGACCCCGACGAACTCGCCGGCCCGCACGGTGAGGTCCAGCGACCGCAGCGAGCCGTGCCCGACTCCGTCGAACCGCAGTTCCCGGAAGCCGTGGAGGCGGGCGGAGCCCGGCCGCACCACGGGTGGCGCGGTGAGCAGGGTGACCAGCCGGGCGGCCGAGGCCCTGGACACGGCGATGCCCTGGCCGCAGAGCCCGAGCAACTGCACCGGTTCGGCGATGAACTGGGCCAGCCCGACCACGGTGATCAGCTCGCCGATGGTGATCGTCCCGTCCACGGCCAGCCAACCGGCGAAACCGGCCACCACGGCCAGCAGCAGTCCGCTGGCCGCCGTGGTCGCGCCCCGGTGCGCCCCCAGCGGGGTCGCCGCCCGCAGGGTGCTGCGGAGCGCGTCGTCGCTGGACTCGCGGTAGCGGCGCACGGCGCTCGGTTCGCCGCCGATGCCCCGCAGGGCGCGCACGCCGCGCACGAGATCGGTGGCGAGCGCGGCGGTCCGCGCCGTGGCGGCCTGCTTCTCCCCGGCCCTGCGGGTCAGCAGCGGACCGAGCAGTTGGAGCAGGACGACCAGCACCGGCACCCCGACGAGCACGCCGAGTCCGAGCGGGACGTCGATCCGCAGCAGGACGAACGCCGAGATGCCCAACGCCACCAGACCGGAGAAGAAGCTGGGCACGTCACGCAGGACGTCGGAGGTGCGTTCGGCGTCCGAGGTGGCCACGCTGAGCAGCTCCCCGGTGGCCAGCCCGGAGCGCTGCCCCCTGGGGTCGAGGGCACGGCCGGCGGTCTCCACGCGCAACAGGTGGTTCTCCTGCTGGATCGCGCCGAACAGCGACCGGGCGCCCAACCGCCAGGACAGGGCGAGCACGGTGAACAACGCGGCCAGGCCGAGCACCGACCACCCCAGTGCCGCCGGGTCTCCCGTCGCCACCGCGCGGTCGATGATGACGCCGATCGCGACGGGGACCAGCGTCTCGGCGGCCTGGTGGCCGGACAGTCCGAGGATGCCCCCGGTCAGCCGTAACCGGTGTCGTGCCAGGGCGCGCCACAACACCCGGTTCGCGGTGAGCGGACGTCCACCGCCCCGGTGACGTTCGGACGCCCGGGGGTCGGGGCCTGGCCCGTCACCGCTGCTGCCCATGACTGTTCCTCTCCTCCTCGGACGGCCGTCCCCCGGCCGTGGTGGTCGCGGTTCCTCGCAGCCGGGCGTCCCGCCCGGTTCGCGGCGCGAAGAACGGTGTCACGCGTTCGTGCGCGATGGACACGGGGGAGGGGGCGCGACGGTGTTCACAGGCCCGCCTCGACGAGTCGCGCGTGGATGTCGTCCACGATCTCCTCCTGGGTGCGGCCGGTGCGCTGTCCCGCGTTCCAGATGGCACCGATGTCGATGCCGGACTCCGCGAACCGCCGGTTCCACTCCTCCCCGTCCAGCCGCCAGTAGCCGACGGCGTGGTGGTGCCCGTCCGGTACGCGCAGCTCGTGGCGCAGGTGGTGCCGGACGAGGCGGGCGGCGGTGGCCTCGCCGGCCATCCAGTAGCGGCAGGTCCTCGGGTCGGAACGCCCCGGGAGGAGCTCCCGCAGCGCCGCGGGCAGCAGGCTCTCCGCCCGGCCGAAGCGAGGATTGCGCAGCCAGCTGACCTCCAGGTCGGCCGGCCCGTCGAGGGGCTGTTCGTCGTCGGCGCCGCCCACCTCCACCAGCACCCTCGTTGGAGTCGTTCCCGGCAGGGACGCCACGATCCGGGTGAGGGCGGGCAGCGAGGTCAGGTCGCCGGCGAGGACCACCGGCACCCCGGGCGGTGGCGGGACGTAGGCGCCCCGGGGCTGGCCGACCCACGCGGTGTCGCCGACGGCGGCGGAGCCGGCCCAGCTGGCGGCGACCCCCCGTCCGTGCAGCACGAGGTCCACGGTCAGCAGTGCCGCGTCGGCATCCCACCGCCGCACCGTGTACCAGCGGCCGACCTCCTCGGCCCGGCGGCGCGGATCGACCCCGTCCGGTTCCGCGGCCCCGCCGCGTCCCGTGCTCGGCGGCACCACGAGGCGGAACCACTCGTCGGGAGCTCCGCCGCCGCCGAACCCGGCCAGCTCCGGCCCGCCGAAGGTGATCCGCACCACCCGGGGGCTGAGGCGTTCCACCCCGACGACCTCGGCGCGGAGGTGGTCCCGGCCCACCTCAACCACTGAGCCCGGTGGTCCGGTCGCCGCCCACCGGTACCGGGTGCGCGTGGGCGACGTGGTGCCGGCCGATCGGCACGATCAAGGGGGTCCCCGACACCGGGTCGGGCACGACCCGGGAGGCCATCCCGAACACGTCCGCCACCACGTCCTCGGTGACCACCTCGCCCGGAGCGCCCTGGGCGACGATCAGCCCGTCCTTCATGGCGATCAGGTGGTCGGCGTAGCGGCAGGCCAGGTTCAGGTCGTGGAGCACCAGCACCACCGTGCTGCCCCGCCGCCGGTTCAGGTCGGTGAGCAGGTCCAGGACCTCCACCTGGTGGTTGATGTCGAGGTAGGTGGTGGGTTCGTCGAGCAGCAGCAGGTCGGTCCGCTGGGCCAGGGCCATCGCGATCCACACCCGTTGTCGCTGCCCGCCGGAGAGCTCGTCCACCGGTCGGCTGGCCAGGTCGAGCGTTCCGGTGGCCAGCAACGCCTCCGCGACGGCCTCGTCGTCGCCCCGGTTCCACTGCCGGAACCAGCCCTGGTGCGGGTAGCGCCCCCGGCCCACCAGGTCGGCGACCCGGATGCCCTCGGGGGCGGTCGGGGTCTGGGGCAGCAGACCCAGGACGGTGGCGACGGCTTTGGTGGGCAGGCTGTTGATGTCCCTGCCGTCCAGGAGGACCGCGCCCTCGCTGGGTGGCAGCAGCCGGGCGAGGCCCCGCAGCAGGGTGGACTTGCCGCAGGCGTTGGCGCCGACGATCACCGTCACCCGTCCCGGGGGGATGTCGACGGACAGGCCGCGCACCACCTCGCGGTTGCCGTAGCCGAGCCGCAGGTCCTCCGCCCGCAGGGTGTGCCGGTCAGTCATCACGCACTCCTCATCCACCGCGTCCGACACGGTTCGACACCGCCAACAGCCACAACAGGTACGGGGCGCCCACCGCGCCCGTCACCACGCCCACGGGGAACTGCGCGCCGCTGACCAGGTGCTGACCGGCGAGGTCGCCCAGGACCACCACCAGCGCCCCGACCAGGGCCGACGGCAGCAGCGCCAGCCCGGCGCCCCGGGTCAACCGGCGGGCGATCGGGGCGGACAGGAACGCCACGAAGGCCACCGGGCCGGCGGCGGCGGTGGCCAGCCCCGCCAGGGCCACGGCGACGAGGACCAGCCCCAGCCTGGCCCGTTCGACCCCCACCCCGAGGCTGGTGGCCGCGTCGTCGCCGAGCTGGAGCGCGCGCAGCGGGCGGGAGAAGGCCACCACGAGCGGCAGCAGCACCGCCATCCCGATCACCAGGGGGACGAGGTGGTCCCAGGTGCGGGCGTTGAGGCTGCCGGTCATCCACGCCAACGCCTGCTGTGCGGTGTCCACCCGCGACCGGGTCATCAGGTAGGACACCGCGCTGTTGAGGATCGCGGCGGCGCCGATGCCGACCAGGACCAGCCGGTAGCCGCTGACGCCACGCCGCCAGGCCAGCAGGTAGATGGCCAGGGCGGTGAGCATCGCGCCGGCCAGGGCGCTGACGGACACGGCGACACCGCCCAACCCCAGCACGACCATGCCGAACACCGCCGAGGCGGACGCCCCGGACGTGATGCCGATGATGTCCGGGCTCGCCAGCGGGTTGCGCACCACGCTCTGGAACAGCCCGCCCGACAGCCCGAGCGCCACTCCGACCAGCACCCCCACCAGCGCGCGGGGCAGCCGCAGGTCGCGCACGACGAACTCGGTCGCCGGATCGGCCAGGCCCACCAGGGACGCCGCCACGTCCGGCAGGGGGATCGGGAACTCCCCGAGGGACAACGACACCCCGAGGACGAGCACGACGGCGACGGCGAGGACCAGGCTGACGGCCGTGGCCCGGCCACCGCGGCGGAGACGGGCGGCGGACACCGCGCGCCGGGCGCGGAGCAGGTCCGCGCCGTCGTCGGCGCCGACCAGGGCGGTGCGGTCGGGGGTGGGTGTGGGGAGGCGGGTCGTCATCGTCGGATCAGAGCCCCGCGAGCCGGCTGCGTCGGACCAGCGCGATGAAGAACGGCGCCCCGACCAGGGCGGTGACGATGCCCACCTGGAGTTCGCCCGGCCGCGCGACCACGCGGCCGACGATGTCGCTGACCAGCAGCAGCACCGGGGCCAGCAGCATCGAGTAGGGCAGCACCCACCTGTGGTCGGGCCCGGTCATCGCCCTGGCGACGTGCGGGATGGTCAGCCCGACGAACGCGATCGGGCCGGCGGCGGCCGTCGCCGCACCGCAGAGGACGACCACGGCGAGACCGGCCACCCCCCGGGAGAGGGCGACGCGTTGCCCCAGCGCCCTGGCCACGTCGTCGCCGAGGGAGAGCGTGTTGAGGACCCGGCCGCAGCACAGGGCGAGGACCGCTCCGACCAGCAGGAACGGCAGCACCTGCCAGAAGACCGCGAGGTCCCGGCCGGCCAGCGACCCCACCTGCCAGAAGCGGAACTGGTCGAAGGCGACGACATCGGTCAGCAGGACCGCCGTGGTCAGCGAGGTCAGGGCGGCGCTGACCGCCGCGCCCGCGAGCGCGAGTTTCACCGGGGTGGCGCCCTCCCGGCCCGCCGCCGCGATCCCGTACACCACGGCGGTGGCGGCCGCCGCGCCCAGGAAACCGAACCACACGTACCCCGTCAGGGTGGTCACGCCGAGCAGGCTGATCGCGACCACGACGAAGAAGGAGGCGCCGGCGTTGACGCCCAGGATCCCGGGGTCGGCCAGCGGGTTCCTGGCGACGCCCTGCATGAGGGCGCCGGCGAGGCCGAGCGCGGCGCCGACCAGGAGTCCCACCAGGGTTCTGGGCAGCCGCAGCTCCCAGACGACCAGGTGGTCGGGGTTGGCCGCGTCGAAGTCGCGGAGGGCCTCGAGCACCGTCCCGAACGGGATGGGTCTGGTGCCGACGACGAGACTGGCCAGGGCGGCCCCGACCAGCAACACGGCCAGCAGCACCAGTCCGGCCGCGAGCCGCCGGTGCGGGGTGCGGCGCCCGGTGGGGGTCCGCGCGGCCTGGTCAGCGGTGCGGTGCGGGTCGGGCGGTGGCGCGAGGTCCTGGTCGGAGGCGGTCACCGGGCCCCCTCGCCGTGCGACGACGCCGCACCGCCGGCCGGGGCCACCGGTGCGCCCTCGGCTCCTGCTGCC
>NZ_AGVX02000213.1 GCF_000239155.1 Actinoalloteichus spitiensis RMV-1378 | reverse complement strand
AGGTGGGGGGTGGGGGGACCGGGTGGGGGTGTGCTGGCCCCCGGGCCTGTCGGAGCGGCCCGGCCGTGGACGTGTCAGGTGATCAGCTGGCGGGCCTCGGCCATCAGCTGGGCCGCGCCCTCCTCGACGGAGAGGCTGCCGAAGTTGACCGAGTCGTAGATGCGGCTGAAGTTGCGCTTCAGCGAACCGGCGCCCCGGGGCGGCGGGGGCGGGGCCTCACCGAGGGCGTCGGACACGTTCTCCTCGAACTCGAAGAGCAGCTTCTCGACGCCGGTGAGGTCCTCCGCGACGGCCGCGCGGACCTCGGCGTTCGGCGGGGTGCCCCGGGTCGTGCCCAGGATGCGGCCGGCGTCGACGTCGTTCATGAGGAAGTCCACCAGCATCGCGGACTCACGCGGGTGGTCGGTGCCGGCGCTGACGCTGATCTGGATCGAGGTGGAGGCGTAGGCCCCGTACTCGCCGTTCCGGCTCGGCCAGGGCGCCAACGCCATCTCCTCTCCGAGGACGGGGAAGAACCCGGCGGAGCTCCCGAGGTAGCTCAGTTCGGCGCCGGCGGTGCCGGCCGCCAGCGGGGACGTGTCGAGGCTCCCGGTGATCTGGGTGGTGACCTCCACGGGTGTCGCCGAGCCCTCGTCCCGCATCTCCTGGGTGTAGGTCCAGTAGTCGACGAGGTCCTCCTCGGTGAAACCGATTTCACCGTCGTCGGTGTAGAGGACCTTGCCGTCCTGGAGGAGCCAGAACTGGAACCAGTCGATGGCCCAGCCGGGATCGGTCAGACCGTGGACTTCGCCGTCGGTGTGTGCGCTGATGGTGCGGGCCGCCTCCCGCAGGTCGTCCCAGGTCCAGCCCAGCTCGGGTGGTTCGAGCCCGGCCTCGGCCCACACCCGCGAGTTGTAGGCGACGGTCTGGGTGCTGCGGCCCAGTGGGACCGCGAAGCGCCCCTCCCCGGTCTCCCCGGACCGCAGGGCGGCCGGATCGACGTCGGCGATGTCGAGCACGTCGCCGGTGAAGTCGTCCAGGTCGGCGAGGGCGCCACGTTCCGCGTACTCGCGCAGGTAGCCGGCGTCCATCTGGAGGACGTCCGGTGCGCTGCCGCCGGCGATCTGCGTCGACATCTTCTCGAAGTAGGAGTCGAACCCGGAGAACGAGGTCTCCACGGTGATGCCCTCGTGCCGGCTCTCGAAGAGTTCGACCGCCTCCATGGTCGCGTTCGCGCGGTCGTCGTTGCCGTACCAGGTGAAGTGGATGGTCGCCGTACCCGGGTCGCCGGCGGTCGACCCGCAGGCGGCCAGGCCCAGGGTCCCGGTGACCGCCAGGCTCGCGAGCAGGGCCGTCGTGGTCGTGGTTCGGGTTCCACCCCGCAGGGGTACGTCAGCGCGCATCGCGGTTCTCCTCGGTTCGGGTGCGGCCGCGTCGCCGGACCCGTGCCTGGAAAACTAGTATGGAAACGTTTTCCGTCAATTGCGTCCTGGGCCTTGACCGGATGCGGTCACCGCCGGTGGGGGCGGGACGCGGTGTTTCGTCGTTACCGTGGCCCGAACCGCATCGGAAGGGGCTGTCGACGTGTCACTGACCGGGGAGGACCGCACGCTCTCGCCTCGCACGGGATGGACCCGCGCGCACTGGGAGGGGCTGGCGGACCGGCTGCTGCTCGCGGTGCGGCCGCACGCGGCCGCCTCGTCCGCGCTCGTCCGGTTGCCCGGGGCGGCGTCCCGCTCCGGGGAGTGGAGCGACGGCTTGGAGGGGTTCGCCCGGACGTTCCTGTCGGCGGCCTTCCGGGTCGCCGGGGCGGGCGGGAACGATCCCCACGACCTGCTCGGCTGGTACGCGCGCGGGCTGGCCAACGGCACCGATCCCGACCACCCCGACCGGTGGCCGGGGCTGCACGAGGTGCGGCAGGCGAGGGTGGAGGCCGCGTCGGTGGCGATCGCGCTGCACGAGACCCGCCCGTGGCTGTGGGATCGGCTCGACCAGCGGGTCAGGGACCGGGTGGTGGCCTGGTTCGCCCCCTTCGTGGGAGAGCCCCCGGTCGACAGCAACTGGGTCTGGTTCCAGACCATCGTGGAGGCCTTCCTCCGTTCGGTGGGGGGCCCGTGGTCGCGGGAGGACATCGAGCGCAACTGCGCCATGACCGAGTCCTGGCACCGGGGCGGCGGCTGGTACACCGACGGTGGACGCCGGTCCTTCGACCACTACTGCGCCTGGGCCTTCCACTTCTACCCGCTCTGGTACTGCCGGATGTCGGGAGACGCCACGCCGGGCGTGGCGGAGCTGCGGGCGCGTTACCAGGACCGCCTCCGCTCCTTCCTCGGCGACTACGCCACCCTCGTGGGCGGGGACGGGGCGCCGCTCTTCCAAGGCCGGTCGTTGACCTACCGCTGGGCGACGCTCGCCCCGGTGTGGACGGCGGCGTTGTTCGACTGCTCCCCGCTGCCGGCCGGTCAGCTGCGGCGGTGGGCCAGCGGCACCGTCCGGTACTTCCTCGACCGGGGAGCCCTCGACGCCGACGACCTGCTCACGACGGGATGGCACGGACCGTTCCCGCCGCTCGCCCAGTGGTACTCGGGCCCCGGCTCGCCGTACTGGGCGAGCAAGGGGATGGCCGGCCTGCTGCTTCCCGAGGACCATCCGGTGTGGACCGCCGTGGAGGAACCACTGGCCGTCGAGCGGGGGGACGTGGCCCGCGCGCTGCCGGCCCCCGGCTGGCTGGTGTCCGGGACCAGCGCCGACGGGATCGTCCGCGTGGTCAACCACGGCACGGACCGCGCCGCTACCGACGAACCCGGGGTCGACCTCCCCGTCTACACCGCCTACGGGTTCTCCACGGCGACCGCCACCGTGCAGGACCCCGACACCGGGCTGCGGCCGGGCCGAGGGCTGGTCGCCGAGCCCGTGGACTCGGCCGTCGTGCTGCTCGACGCCGAGGGGAGGCCCTCGCACCGGCCCCCCGTCCAGTCGCTGGGGGTCCGGGCCGGGGGCGCGCTGTCGGCGTTCTCCCGCCACCGGGCCCACTGGCCGCCCGACGGCGACGGGCAGGACGGGGACCTGCTCGCGGGGCCGTGGCTGACCGTCGGGTCGGTGGTGCGCGGACCGTGGGAGGTGCGGTTGGCCCGGGTTGACGCGGTACGCGAGGACCGGCCCGGCGGTGGGTCGCCCTCTGACGGTGCGCTCCGGCTGCGGATCACCGGGTGGCCGGTCGCGGGGGATGCCGCGCCGATCGAGCGGCCCGCCGCCGGCGGCGTGGAGGTGCGGGCCGGCGGGCTCCGCAGCCTGGTGGCCGGGCAGGGCCCCGCCGACGTGGAGTGGTCGGTGGAGGCGATCACCGGGGCGGGCCGGTCGGCGCTCGGCGCCCGGCACGCGGTGCCCGCCGCCACCGCGTCCCCGGTGCGGCCAGGGCGGTGGTACTGGGTGGTGGTCGGGCTGGTGGGCGAGTCCGGGCCGGTGCCCGAGGACGGCGGCGGGCTTCCCCGGGTCGCGGTGGTCGAGCAGGGCACCCAGGTCGCCGTCGCGTGGCCGGACGGGAGGACGCACACCGTCCCGCTGCCCTGAGCACGTCCGCCCCGCTGGCACGTCCCGCCGGGCGCGGCCGGGTACTGGCCCCCACCCGGGGCGTCAGCCCGTGCTCGCTGGACCTCCCGGGGTGGGCCGCTCCTCACCGGGAGCGGGGGTGGCGGCGGCCGGGGTGCCGCCCGCGTCGTCCTGGGCCGCGGTCCCGGTCCCGGTCGTGTCATCCCCCTCGGCTTCCCCGTCGGTGGGCCGCCGGCCCTCCTGCCAGAAGACGAGGACCGCGAAGGCCAGCACACCGCAGGTGGTGAAGATGTCCGCGACGTTGAAGACCGCGAACCAGTCCACGGCGATGAAGTCGACGACGTGACCGGTGAGCGGGCCGTCCTCGGCGCGGAACAGCCGGTCGGCGAGGTTGCCGCAGGCACCGGCGACCACGACGGCCAACAGGAGCTGGTTGGCCAGGCCCTCCCGCCTGCGCACGTGCGTGACCAGCCAGCCGATGAGGAACAGCACCACGCCGATCAGCACGACCGTCAGCGCGGGGCCGATCTCACTGCCCATGCCGAAGGCCACTCCCGGGTTGAAGACCAACCGGAAGCTGGTGGTGGGGAGCAGCGGGATGACGGTGCCGTCACCGAGGGCGTCGAGTGCCCACCACTTGGTGAGCTGGTCCAGGGCGATGCCCAGGACGACGGTGACGGCGACGAGCACGGCGCCGGTTCGCACGGCCGGTCCGGTCACGGCTGGTGCTGGGTCGGCTCCGCCGGTGCCCCCGGCGGTGTCCGTCGCGTCGGCTGCGCTCATCCGGGCGCCGCTCCCTTCGGAAGGTCGGTTCGGGGCCTGGTGCCCCCGCCGGCCGGGAAGCCGGACAGCGTCGAATATATGGGACATGCCTTCCGGTGCTGGTGGGGTGAAGCGCACCCCCTGACCGGTGCGCGGGCCCGTTTCGGCCGGCTTGGGCGCCCGGGACGCGCGGATGGCTCGCTAGGGTGCTCCGGACGGTTGGTCGTCGTCCCGTCGCCCGTGCCTCCGCCCGGGGCGGGGCCGGATGCAGGGAGTCGCTCGTGCTCGTACCAGGTCTGGTGTCGGTCACCTTCCGGTCGCTCGGCGTGGCCGAGATCGTCGATCTCGCGGCCAGCAGCGGTTTGTCCGCGCTGCACTGGGGTGGCGACGTCCACGTCCCCGTCGGCGCGTTCGACCGGGCGGCCGATGCCCGCGAGCGGTGCGCGGACGCCGGGCTGGAGGTCGAGGCGTACGGCTCCTACTACCGGGCTGGCGACACGGATCCGGGCGAGTTCGCCCGGGTCGTGGCGACGGCGGAGGAGCTGGGAGCTCCCGCGGTCCGGGTGTGGGCCGGGGTGGCGGGCTCGTCCGAGGTGGACGCCGGGCGGCGCGCGGCCGTGGTCGACGACCTCCGGCGGTGCGGTGAGCTGGCGGCCGCCCGGGGGATGCGGGTGGTGGTGGAGTACCACCCCGGGACCCTCACGGACGAGCCCGGGTCCGCGCGGCGGTTGTTCGACGCGCTCGACCCGGGTGCGGTCCGCTCCTACTGGCAGCCGGGCGCGGAGCCGGACCCGGCGGACTCGGTGCGGGAGATCGAGGCGCTGTCGGACCGGATCGACGGCGCACACGTGTTCTCCTGGGGGCCGGGGGGCTTCCACGACCGGCTCCCGTTGGCCGAGCGGGCGGACCACTGGGTTCCCGTGCTGGACCGGTTGGCGGGCGGTCCCCGACGGCACGTGCTGTTGGAGTTCGTGCGCGATGACTCGCCGGCCGCCTTCTCCCGGGACGCGGCGACCCTCCTGGGGTGGTTGCGCTGAGCGGTGCCGGCGCACCCGAGCTGGCCGGTGCCGACGGGCCCACCTCGGACGTCTTCTCCGGGCGTGCCGGAAAGGGTTTTCCCGCATTGCGGTACCGCTGTTCGGTGGAAGTGGGGATTTTCTCGCGGGGTAGTTCCATCGCATTGAGTAAGCGTTTTCCCAATCTTGCCGCACATCGTTGACTTCCCGGTTCCGCGCACTACCTTCGATTGTCAGGACCCGGGGCACTCGCGTTCTCCGCAGGAGTCCCGAAACCGTGCCGAGTGTCCGTCCGGCACGGCTGGAGACGGTCCGCAGCCGAGGTCGCAAAGGAGCGCAGGGTGCGAAGATCCATTGTTCTGACGGGCGCGGTCATCGCCACGGCCGCGTTGGCCGCCCCCGTCGCGGTCGCCGACACCACAGCAGCCGGGGGGCTCGACCTCGGCCGGCAGGTACTGGGTGAGCGTGACGGCTGGGCCGCTGCCGAGGGGGGGACCACCGGTGGCGCCGCCGCCGAGGCCGACGCCGTGCACCGGGTGGGCAACCGCGCGGAGCTGGTGGCCGCCCTCGACGGCGGCGGGTCCACGCCGAAGATCATCTACGTCGACGGGGTCATCGAGGGGCACGAGGCGGACGACGGGACGCCGCTGAGCTGTGCCGACTTCGCCGACCCCGACTACTCCCTCGACGAGTACCTGGCGGCCTACGACCCGGCGCACTGGGGCTACGAGGAGGAACCGCACGGTCCGCTGGAGGACGCCCGGTACCGGTCCATGCAGAACCAGCGGGACCACGTCCAGGTGCGGGTCGGCTCCAACACCACGATCGTCGGCCTGGGCGACGACGCCGAGATCCGGGGTCTCAACCTTTCGGTGCGCGGGGCGGACAACGTGATCATCCGCAACATCACCTTCGAGGCACCGGTCGACTGCTTCCCGGCGTGGGACCCGACCGACAACGAGGCCGGGGAGTGGAACTCGGAGTACGACGCCGTCGAGCTGCACGGGGCCACGCACGTCTGGATCGACCACAACACCTTCCACGACGGCCGCTACCCGGACAGCTCGCAGCCGTGGTACTTCGGCCGGCCCTACCAGTGGCACGACGGCCTGCTCGACATGGTGCGGGAGACCGACCTGGTGACCGTGTCCTGGAACGTCTTCCGGGACCACGACAAGACCATGCTCATCGGCAACTCGAACAGCCGCGTCGAGGACCGGGGGAAGCTGCGGATCACCCTGCACCACAACGTCTTCTCCGAGACCCTGGAGCGGTCGCCCCGGGTCCGGTTCGGGCAGGTGCACGTCTACAACAACTACTACGAGTCGTTCGACGGCCTCGGTTACCACATCGGCGCCGGGGTCGAATCGAGGGTGGTGACGGACAACAACTACTTCCGGCTGGGTGAGAGCTTCACCGCCGGCGACATCATCTACGAGTGGGGTGGTACCACCATCCGCACCCGAGGTGACGTGGTGGAGGACCAGGACGGACGTCGCCGCGTCGACCTGCGCGCCGAGCACAACCTCGCGCACGGCTCCGGCCTCACCGCCGACGTGGGCTGGGTGCCCCGGTGGCACGAGCGGATCCACCCGGCCTCGGCGGTTCCGGGTCTGGTCCCGGCCCGCGCCGGCGCCGGCAAGATCGGCTGACGCACTCACCCGAGCACGTCTCCCCCGACGGCGTCCGGGACGCCGGGCGCCGTCGGGATCACCGGGGCCGTACCGCCGACAGGGTTGATTCCTCCCCGGAACGCCGGAATTTCCCCGGTTTCCGTGTTCCGCCGTCGACTGTTCGGTAATCCTTCTTTCGGGCGCGCAGGTGTCGAAGCGTGAAGGAAGGTTCTTCCGTGGCCGAGATTGACCCGTTCTCCGAGGGCCCCCTTTTCCCGCTGCTCGCCGTCGGCATGTGTTTCGTCGGTTGCCTGCTCGGCGTGTTGTCGCTCAAACGGGCGCGGCGCGGACCAACGGTGCTCGCCCGGGTCAGATGGGTGGTGTTGGGAGCGCTCGCCCTGGGCGGTACCGGGGCGTGGGCCACCCACTTCGTGGCGATGCTGGGTTTCGCGGTCGCGGGGACGCCCATCCGGTACGACGGGCCGCTGATGCTGCTCAGCGTCGGGGTCGCGGTCGTCGCGAGCGGACTGGGCCTGGCACTCCTGGCCGGCGGCGGCCGGACCCTGCTCGGTGTCCGCGCGACCCTGGCCGGGACGGTCGTGGGCCTGGGCGTCGCGGGGACGCACTACGGCTCGATGGCGGCGCTCCACCTGCACGCGGTCCTCACCGTCGACCGCGCCATGCTCGGCGCGGCGGTGGTGGTCGCGGTCTCCGGGTCCGTCATCGCGCTGTGGACGTCGGTGGCGCAGCAGGGACGGATGTTCGTCACGATCGCCGCGCTCTGCCAGGCGGCCGCGGTCTGCGGGATGCACTACCTGCTGATCGCCGGCACCAGCGCGGAGCTCACCGAGGCCACCGGGCCGCTGCCCGGCGGCGTCTCGTCCGACCTCGGGGAGCCGCTGCTGCTCGGACTGAGCGTCGTCACGGTGGTGGCGTTGATCCTCGTCGTCACCGCCCCGGACGCCCGCGAGGAGCAGGAGGAGCGCCGGGTCCTCGCCAGGCTGGCCGAACGGTCCGGCGGGGACCCGTGGACGGAGGCGCTGGGCCCGGGAACGGGGTCGTCCCGGCCCAGCTCGCACGGAGGACGGGCGGCGGCCGAGGACGACCGCTGAGCGGGCGCCCGCTCACCGGGCCCGCGAGGCACCTAGCTCGGCGCGGGAACGTCCCGCAGGGCGGGAAGCGCGGTGTCCCGGGGAGTCCCGACCGCCCAGGGCGCGCCGAGCTCGGAGAAGAGCCGCAGCTCGGCCGCCGACCTGGCCACCACCGCGTCCACCCCGTCAATGATCGGGCGCCACCGCTCGCCCGCGCCCTCCTCCCGGTAGTACCGGGGGTCGACCGCCCGGGCCGGTCCGTCGAGCCGGATCTCCTCCATCGCCCGCATGAAGGTGTGGCTGCCCTCCGCGGGGGAGAGCAGCGGGACCGACGGGTCCGCGAGGTGGTCGACGAGGTTGGCCAGCAGGTTGGTGCGGGGGAGTGCCCGCGCCCGCGACTGGGCGTCGTCGGTGACGGGCCGGGTACCGGGGAAGGCGCTCCCCGTTTCGACCAGCAGCTGGTCACGGGTGTACCAGACGGTGATCCGCCCGGACTCGCCGTGCAGGACCAGGTAGGGGTCGCGGGTGCGCTCCGCGCACACGGTCACGGCGACGACGATCGGCAGGCCGTCGGCTCGGGTCAGCCGGACGCACGCGGTGTCGTCACCCTCGATGGGGTGGGCGTGGAAGCGTTCCAGTTCCACCCGCCGTACGTCGCCAGCGCGCTCGGCGCCGCCGAGGCGCAGCGCGGAGGCCACGGCGTGGGCGAAGGCGTTGGTGAGGGCGCCGTCGGTGACCGGGCGCCCGTCGAGCACCATCCGGCCGGCCCAGGGCGCCCGCTGGTAGTAGGCGGTGTCCCGGATCCAGGTGCCGGCCGCGCCGATGCCGAGCAGCGTCCCGATCGTCCCGGAGTCGACCAGGTCGACGGCCTCGGCGAGCGCCGACGAACCCAGGCTCTGGAAGCCGATCTGGCACCGCCGGTCGGTTTCCTCGGAGACCTTGAGGAGGGTCTCGAAGTCCGCCAACGTCGGTGTGGGCGGTTTCTCCAGCAGCACGTGCGAGCCGGCGCGCAGCGCGGTGACGGCGAGGGGCAGGTGGGTGTGGATCGGGGTGGCCACGATCGTGATGTCCGGACGGTGCTCGGTGAGCAGCGCGTCCAGCTCCGAGGACACCGCGACCCCGTCGAAGGCGGCGAGCGTCTCGGGCGCCGGCGGCACCGGATCGCACAGCCCCACCAGTCGGACCAGTCCGCGCTCGGTGAGCGCGGCGATGTTGTCGAGGTGGACCCGGCCGTAGCCGTGCGCGCCCACCTGGAGTACGCGAGTCGGGGTGGTCACCCGTGTTCCCTTCCGGTCACCGCCACGGCGGCGAAGACCAACAACCCGCACACCAGCGGGACGAGCATGAGCGTCTGACCGGCGATCACGTAGCACGCGAAGGCCGCGCCGAGCAGCAGCAGGCTGCCGACCGGGTCGCGGACGGTCGCGGTGCCCGCGTCCTCCACGGTCTCCCGCCAGCCGGTGTCCGGCGTCCACAGCACCGCCGCCCGCAGCCCGACGACGAGCAGGGCCGCGCCGATCAGCCACAGCACCGGCTCCACCAGGTCGGCCCCCGGGGCGCCGGAGGCCACCGCGACGGCGTTGACGCCGAGCAGCAGGGCCAGCCCGAGGGGGGCGACCAGGACCAGCCACTGGTGGCGGATCACCGCCAGCAGCCGGGAGAAGAAGGTCCCGACGGTGAAGGAGGTGTCCTCGCGGACCCGCTGGCGCAGCAGCCCGCACCCCGCGGTGATCGCCGCGTACGCGGTGACCAGCGGAAGGGAGGAGACCAGCACCAGCAGGCCGAGGTAGAGGCAGTCCGCGAACAACGCGAACCGCTCTCCCACCACGGTCGTCCGGTTCTCCGGCGCCCGGGTCCTGGAGGACACCGCCATCACCTCTCAGCCCTTGAGTCCGGTGGTGGACACACCCTGCACCAGGAACCGCTGGAACGCCAGGAAGAACAGCCCGATCGGGATCAGGGTGAGCACCGACATGGCGAACATCGGCCCGTAGGCGGAGACGCTGGTCTGGTCGATGAACAGCCGCAGCGCCAGCGGGAGCGTGTAGTTGCTCGGCGTGCTCAGGTAGATGAGCTGGCTGAAGAAGTCGTTCCAGGTCCAGATGAAGGTGAAGATCGCCGTGGTGATCAGGGCGGGGCGCACCAGCGGCAGGATGATGTGGAAGAAGATGCGGATCGGTCCGCAGCCGTCGATCCGCGCCGCCTCGTCCAGTTCCCGGGGCAGGCCCCGCATGAACTGGATGATGAGGAAGACGAAGAACGCCTCCGTGGCGAGGAACTTGGGCAGGATCAGCGGCCAGAAGCTGTCCACCATCCCCATCTGCTGGAAGATGATGTACTGCGGGATCAGCACCACGTGGTACGGCAGCATGATCGTGCCGATCATGAACGCGAACATCAGGCCGCGCATCCGGAACCGCAGCCGGGCGAAGGCGTAGGCGGCCAGCACGCAGGACACGACGTTGCCGACCACCGAGCCGATGGCGACGAACAGCGAGTTCCCCAGGAAGGACCAGAAGCTGACGCCGGCGATCCCGTCGAAGGCCGCCGTGTAGTTCTCCAGGGTGGGGTTGTCCGGCAGGATGCTCAGGCTCGTCACGACCTCGTCGGCCGGCTTGAACGACGCCGCCACCAGCCAGATGATGGGGTAGAGCAGGAGCAGCACGATCGCGGTGACGATGACGTGCCAGACGGCGGGCCGCCAACGGCCGGACTTCGCCTTGGTGTGCGTGGCGGCCTGCTTCGGAGGTGTCACGGTCGCGGTGCTCATCACTTGTCCTCTCCGCTGTAGAACACCCACCGGCCTGAGCTCCAGAAGAGCAGGCCGGTCACCAGAGCGATCACCAGCAGCAGGAGCCACGCCATGGCGGAGGCGTATCCCATCTGGAAGTCGGAGAAGCCACGCTGGTACAGGTACAGGGTGTAGAAGAGGGTGGAGTCGGCCGGGCCACCCTGCCCGTTGCTGACGACGAAGGCACCGGTGAAGGCCTGGAACGAGTTGATGATCTCCATGACCAGGTTGAAGAACACCACCGGCGTGAGCATGGGGAGCGTCACCGAGGTGAAGGTCTTCCACTTGCTCGCGCCGTCCACGGCGGCCGCGTCGTAGAGGTCCTGCGGGATCTGCTTGAGGCCCGCGAGGAAGATGACCATGGGCGCGCCGAACTGCCACACGGCCAGGATGACGATCACGATGGTCGCGTACTGGGGCTGGTTGATCCAGCCGCCGGTGTTGATGCCCACCTTCTGGAGCAGGGTGTCGACCGTCCCGCTGTCGGTGAACAGCGCCCGCCAGACGAGGGCGATCGCGACGCTGGCTCCCAGCAGGGAGGGCGCGTAGAAGGCGGAGCGGTAGAAGCCCTGGCCCTTGCGCGGCCGGTTGAGCAGCATGGCGACGGCGAGGGCCGCGGCCAGCTTCAGCGGCGCGGACAGCAGGACGTAGCGCAGCGTCACCGACACCGAGCTGAGGAACCTGTCATCCTCGGTGAACAACCGGACGTAGTTGTCCAGACCGACCCATTCCGGAGCGGTGAACAGGTTGTAGTTCGTGAAGGAGAGGTACAGCGAGGCCACCATCGGCCCCACGGTGAGCAGCAGCGCCCCGATCATCCAGGGCGAGAGGAACAGGTAGGCGACGCCAGTCTGCCCTTTCGCGTTCCTCTTGCGACGCGCCTGGTCCCGCTTGCTCTCCTGCGGCGGGGGCGACGTCACTGCTTCGACTTGTTGAGCGACCATGTGTTCACCTATCCCAGGGGGTGCCCGGCCCACCGGACACCCCCGCCAACTGACTCGCGTCAGAGCTCCTGTTGTGCTCGGTTGAGGAACTGGTCCGCGGCCTCGTCAATGCTGATCTGCCCGAACGCGACCACCTGGTTCAGCCGTTCCCACTCCCGCTTCAGCGTGCTGTTGCCGGGCGGGGGCGGCGGCGGGGTCTCCTCCAGCTCGTCAGCGAGCAGCTCCTCGTACTCGTAGACGACCTCGTCGGCACCCTCCAACTCGGCGCCCACCGCCTCGCGGACCGACTCGTTCACCGGCATGCCCCGGGTCGTGCCCTGGATCTTGCCGGCGTCCTCGTCGTTGAGGAGGAAATCGACGAGAGCGGCGGCGGCCTCCTTGTGATCGCTGCGCTCGGCGATGCTGACGAGCATCGCCGGCTTGGCGAACTGGCCGACCCGCTCGCCGATCCTCGGCATGGGGGCGAGCGCGACCGGGCGCCCGAGCACGGAGAAGAAGCTGGGCACGGTGCTGTCCCAGCTGAAGTCGGCGAAGGCCAGACCACGCGAGACCGGGGAGTTCTCCACGGCGCCGTCGATCTGGGCGGTCACCGAGCCCTCGGTGGAGGCGCCCTCGGAGCGGAAGCGCTCCAGCAGCTCCATGTACTCCACGACGTCGGCGCGCTCGAAGGCCAGCTCGGCGTCCTCGGTGTAGAGGTCCTTGTCCTGCTGCCGCAGCCACACCTGGAAGGTCTCCCAGGACCAGCCGAAGTCGGTGAGCCCGACGCTCTCGCCGTCGGTGGCCTCGGCGAGTTCGAGGGAGGCGTCGAACCAGTCCTCCCAGCTCCAGCCCGGTTCCGGCAGGCCAACGCCGGTTTCGGTCCAGCGTTCGACGTCGTAGGCGAAGGTGTGGGTGTTCTGCCCCATCGGCAGCGCGTACAGGGCACCGTCGATCTCGCCGGACGTGGCCAGCAGGGGGGTGATCTCCTCGGTGCCGAGCTGGTCCTCGCTGAACTGGTTGAGGTCGGCCAGCACCCCGCGGTCCGCGTACTCCCGCAGGTACGCGTAATCCATCTGGATGACGTCGGGCGGGTTGCCGCCCGCGGTCTCCGTCGCGAGTTTCTCGAAGTAGCCGTCGAAGGCGGAGTACGAGGTCACGACGTTGATCCCCGGGTTGCGCTCCTGGAAGAGCGCCACCGCCTCCTCGGTGAGCCGTGCCCTGTCGTCACTGCCCCACCACGTGAAGCGGATCGTGACGTCGCCGTCGCCGCCGTCGTTCGTGCCACCGCAGGCTCCGACGGCGCCGAGGACCGCGAGCGCCGACAACGCCGTGACCCCTCTGCGCCATGGGGAGCTTCCTTGCACACCCATCTCCTGGCCTCCTGGGACGTTGAGGCCAGCTGGCCTCCTGGGACGTAGCGGCGTTCCCACCGAGCCCCACGGCGCAGTGGAAAACGTTTACCGAAAACTAGGTAGCGTTGTTCGTGGTGTCAATCACATGACCGGAACAGGACACTCGAACGGCGGGCTCTGGTCAAGGGTGCGGTTGTCGGGGATGAACGGAGGGCCTTGGCGGCGAGGCGGCGCTACGGTTACGGTGGAAAGCGCTTTCCCTGTGTGAGAGGTATGGAACTCATGGACAGTCACGTGCTGACAATCGCGATGAACGGGGTCACCGGCCGCATGGGCTACCGCCAGCACCTGCTGCGGTCGATCCTGGCCATCCGGGAGGAGGGCGGGGTGCTGCTGTCCGACGGGACCCGCGTCCTCCCCGAGCCGGTCCTCGTCGGCCGCAACGAGCGGAAGCTGCGCGAACTCGCGGACCGGCACTCCCTGGACCGGTGGACGACCGACCTCGACGAGGTGCTCGCCGACGAGTCGGTGTCGATCTACTTCGACTCCCAGGTCACCAGCGCCCGGGAGTCCGCCGTGCTGCGGGCCGTCAAGGCCGGCAAGCACATCTACGCCGAGAAGCCGACCGCCACCTCCCTGGAGGGCGCCGTCGAGCTGGCCAGGGTGGCCAGGGACGCCGGGGTGAAGACGGGAGTCGTGCAGGACAAGCTGTTCCTGCCGGGCCTGCTCAAGCTGAAGCGGCTGATCGACGGTGGCTTCTTCGGCCGCATCCTGTCGGTCAGGGGCGAGTTCGGCTACTGGGTGTACGAGGGTGACTGGCAGCCCGCCCAGCGGCCCAGCTGGAACTACCGCGCCGAGGACGGCGGCGGGATCATCGTCGACATGTTCCCGCACTGGCACTACGTGCTGGAGGCGCTGTTCGGCTCCGTCGAGGCGGTGACCGCGAAGGCCGTCACCCACATCGACCGCCGCTGGGACGAGCAGGGCAAGGCGTACGAGGCCACCGCCGACGACGCCGCCTACGGCATCTTCGAACTCGCCGGCGGGGTCATCGCCCAGATCAACTCCTCCTGGTGCGTGCGGGTCAACCGGGACGAACTGGTGGAGTTCCAGGTCGACGGCACCGAGGGCAGCGCCGTCGCCGGGCTCCGGGAGTGCCGCGTCCAGCACCGCGCCATCACCCCGAAGCCGGTGTGGAACCCGGACATCGCCGTGCCGGAGCCCTTCCGGGAGCAGTGGCAGACCGTGCCGGACAACGCCGAGCTCGACAACGGCTTCAAGGTGCAGTGGGAGCAGTTCATCCGGCACGTCGTCGAGGACGCCCCGTTCCCGCACGACTTCCTCTCGGGAGCCCGGGGCGTGCAGCTCGCCGAAGCTGGTCTGCTGTCCTCCACCGAGGGCCGCCGGGTGCCACTCACCGAGATCACGATCTGACGGTCGGTAGGACGACGCCGGCCGCCGGCGGAACGG
The DNA here is from genome assembly GCF_000239155.1 of Actinoalloteichus spitiensis RMV-1378. Taxonomy (GTDB): domain Bacteria; phylum Actinomycetota; class Actinomycetes; order Mycobacteriales; family Pseudonocardiaceae; genus Actinoalloteichus_B; species Actinoalloteichus_B spitiensis. Next base: position 5,587 of record NZ_AGVX02000213.1, on the reverse strand, counting down.
CGGCACTACACCTGGGCAACGGCGAACGGAGAGGTGCGCGAGGATGCGGGTTCTGGTGACGGGCGGCAGCGGCCGGCTGGGCCGCAGCGTGGTGCGGGCGATGGCGGACGCGGGCCACGAGCCGGTGTGCGTCGACCTGGTCCGCGCCTCCGACCAACCGGAAGGAGTGGAGACGTTCACGGCGGACCTGACCGACACGGGGGAGTGCTACGCCACCCTCGGCCGGTACCGGCCGGACGCCGTGGTGCACCTGGCGGCCATCCCGGTGCCGTTCGTCGCCACCGACCCCGACACCTTCCGCACCAACACCCAGCTCGCCTTCAACGTGTGCCAGGCCGCCACCGACCTGGGGGTGCGCACCGTGCTCACGGCGAGCAGCCCCACCGTCCTCGGCTACGGCAACCCGGCCGGGTGGCAGCCGGACCGCCTCCCGCTGGACGAGGACACCCCGGTGCGGCCGTGGAACTCCTACGCGCTGTCCAAGGTCGTCGCGGAGGAGATCACCCGGTCCTTCGCCCGCCGGTGGCCGGATCGCGCCGCCTTCCACTGCTTCCGGCCCTGCTTCGTCGTCTCGCCGGAGGAGTGGGAGGGGGCGCCCACCCAGACCGGTCACCGCATCCACGACCGGTTGGACCGCCCGGAACTCGGCGCGGTGTCGCTGTTCAACTACGTCGACGCCCGGGACGCCGGGGAGTTCACCGCGGTCCTGCTCGAACGGGCGCACGACCTGCCCCCCGGCCAGACCTTCTTCGTGGGCGCCCGCGACGCGCTCGCCAGGGAGCCGCTGGCCGAGCTGCTCCCCGCGCACACCAGCGTCCCCGGGGAGGTGGCAGCCCCGCTGACGGGGGACACCCCGGCGTTCGGCGTGGCGAAGGCGGCCGAACTGCTGGGCTGGACCGCCGCCAGGAGCTGGCGGACCGAACTGCGTTGACCCGCGGCCGGCACCCCGGCCACCGATCCGATCCGATCCGCACCACAGAGCGAGCACAGGAGAGAGTCGTGAAGCTCGACAGGGTTCTGTTCTTCCCGGTCACCCCCTTCGACGCGCGGGGCGCCGTGGACACGGAGGTCCTGGCGGAACACCTGCGGCGCAGCCTCGCCCACCGGCCGGGCGCGGTGTTCGCCGCCTGCGGCACCGGCGAGGTGCACGCCCTGTCGGTCGCCGAGCAGGCGACCGTGGTGGCGACGGCGGCGGAGGTCACCCCGGGGGACATCCCGGTGTTCGCCGGAGCCGGCGGACCGCTGCCCACCGCGCTGGAGCAGGTGCGCGGCGCGGCCGACGCGGGAGCCCAGGCGATCCTGCTCCTGCCGCCCTACCTGGTCAACGCCCCCCAGCGCGGTCTGGTCGAGTACGTCCGGACCGTCGCCGAGGCCAGCCCACTGCCCGTCGTGTTCTACCAGCGGGGCAACGCGGTGCTCACCGTCGACTCGGCGGTCGAGGTGGCCCGCATGCCGAACGTGGTGGGCATCAAGGACGGCGTCGGCGACCTCGACCGGCTGCACGCGATCGTGCTGGCCGTGCGGGACGCGGTGGGCGAGGACTTCCTCTTCTTCAACGGCCTCCCGACAGCTGAGCTGACCGCCGGGGCCTACCGGGGCATCGGCGTCGACCTGTACTCCTCGGCGGCGTTCGCCTTCGTCCCCGAGGTGTCCGCCGCGTTCCACGCCGCCCTGGGCGAGGACGAGGACCTGGTGTCCCGGCTGCTGACCGGCTTCTACCAGCCCCTCGCGGCGCTGCGGGACACCACGCCCGGCTACGCGGTCGCCCTGGTCAAGGCCGGCCAGGCGCTGCGGGGCCTCGACGTCGGCCCGGTCCGCCCGCCGTTGGTCCCTCCCACCGAGGAGGACCTGCGAACCCTGTCCGCGCTGATCGACACCGGACTGGAGATCGCCGGGACGGCCTCGACCGGCCGGTCCTGACCAGCGGCCCGCCCCGACCGACCACGTTCCGGAGGAGATCCCCGACCATGCGTGTCACCGACCTGGACACCCACACCTACCGGGTTCCGCTCGATCGGCCCTGGGGGCCGGGAGTCGACCACCAGTACCTCGTGGTGACGACCCTGACCACCGAGGACGGGGCCACCGGTACGGGTTTCGCGTGGACACCGAGGATCGGCCCCGCCGCCGTCGAGGCCTTGCTGCGCACCGACCTCCGCGACGCGCTCGTCGGAGCGGAGCTGACCCGCCCCGAGGTGTTGTGGGACCGGCTCTGGCACCACCTGCACGAGGGCGGCTCCGGGGGGATCACCACGATGGCGCTGGCCGCCGTCGACATCGCCGCCTGGGACCTGGTCGCGCGCCGCGCCGGCCTGCCCCTGGTGGACCTGGTCGGCCGGCGCAGGGACACCGTCGCCTGCTACGGCAGCGGGGTGAACCTCCACTACGAACGGGACGACCTGGTCGGCCAGGTCCGCCGGTTCGTCGAGGCGGGCCACCACGCGGTGAAGATCAAGGTGGGATCGCCCGACCTGGACCGGGACCTCGACCGGGTCGCCGCCGTCCGTGAGGTGCTGGGTGAGCGCGGCCTGCTGATGATCGACGCCAACCAGCGCTGGGACCACCCGACGGCCGTGCGGGCGATCCGGGCGCTGTCCCGTTTCGACCCGTACTGGGTCGAGGAGCCGTTGCTGGCGGACGAGCTGCCCGGACTGGGCCGGCTGCGCGCCGACACGGGAGCCAGGATCGCGGTGGGGGAGAACCTGCGCACGGTCCACCAGTTCCGGGACGCGCTCGTCGCGGGAGCGGTCGACTTCGCCCAGCCCAACGCGGTCCGGGTCGGCGGGATCACCCCGTTCCTGCGGATCGCGGAACTGGCCAGGGCCTTCGGCGTGCCCACCGCCCCGCACCTGCTGCCGGAACTGTCGGCGCAGCTCGCGCTCTGCGTTCCCCTCGTCTCCATGGTCGAGGACATCGACCGGGCGTCCTTCGGGGCGCTCGGCGCGCTGGCCGAGCCCAGCGGGGTGACGATCAGCCCGCCGTCGGTGGCGGCCAGCACCGCCCCTGGTCACGGGCTGGTCTTCGCCACCGACCGGATGGAGCGGGTGTCGGGCACCTGAGCACGGTGGCCGGCCCGGCGGACGGGCGGTGGGCCCGTGACCTCGTGCCGTGCCCGTCCCGGCCCGCTCCCACCCGACGGCACCCGACCTCCTGACCTCGGCGGACAGCGCGCACCCGCCGTCGTGTCGGGAACCGCACGGGGTTGTTCGCTGAGGGCGTAGCAGGGCCGTGGTCGTGGTCCGAACGGCGTGCGGCCCACCCCGCTCCGGCCCCGGCGTCCCGCTGACCAGCCAGCACGCGCCGGCCACCCCCGGCGCACGGCCCCGGACCCCGGCGCCGCCTACTCACCGTGCCCGGTCAACCGCTTGGAGTAGTGATCTCCGGGTGGTTGGCTGAGCGGCATGGACAGGAGAAGGAGCGGTGTCCCGAGCCCGTTCGCCCACACGGCGGCCGTCCGCCGCGTCCGGCCGCGATCCCCCGCCAGGCGGTCGGCTGGTCGCCGTCCAGGTGGGGCGCAACCGTTATCGATCCGCGCTGGTTCGGTGCGGCCGCGGAGGTGGACCATCAGTTCGGGGGTCGACCGACACGGCGCGCTGGGGGAAGCCATGACCGATGACGGTGGGGGACGGTTGACGGAGGCGCGCACCGGCGAACCGCCGCCGGTCGCCGGCGGACCCGCGCGGTTGTTCGCGGGACTGCTGTGCTCCGTGCTGCTGAGTTCGCTGCTGGTCACCACGCTGGTCGGCGTGGTACCGCACGAGGCGTCGGCGGCGACCGCCGTGGCTGCCTTCTGGACTGCCTGGTCGGCGTTCGCGCTCGTCCTGGCGGCGGTCCTGCTGCCCTCCGCCCTGCTGCTCGGCTGGCCGTTGGGGGTGCTCACGGCGCGGACGGGTCCGCTGGCCGCGTCCCTCGCGTTCGCGGCACTGGGCGCGGTCGTGGGGGTCGTCCTGCTGTTCGTCCTCGACGCGGTCGAGACCGACGTGCTGGGCGGTGTGGTCGTCGCCCTGCTGGGTGCCGTGTCCGGTTTCGTCGGACGACTGCTCAGCGATGTCGTCAGCCGGACGCGGGGGCTGGTGCTCGCCCTGTCCGTCCTGCTGGGCGCCTTGGCGGTCTCCGCCGCCCTGTGACACCCCGGGCCACGGGCCGACAACCGGTGGTGGGGAGTGCGGGTCGGTCGGAGCGACCGGGCCGCACTCGAGCCGGCCACGCGGCGGCCCGCGCCGGCCGGCCACCAGCGGTCCCGTCACCCGGTCGTCGTCGCACCCAGGAGGAAGTCGCGGGCGATCCGCCCGCACAGCCCCGGGTGCTCGGTGACCAGCGAGCGGGTGGCCTCGGGCAGGATCGCCAACGACCCCGTCGGCAGTCCGCGGAACAGCGCCACCGAGTGCTCCAGGGAGACGACGTCGCGGTCGCCGCTCATCACCAGCACCGGCACGTCAGCCCGGGCCAGGTCCTCCCGGCGCAACGTCGGTTCGCTCGCCATCATCGTCATCAGGCGCTCCCACAGGTCCTGCGCGTGCCCCGCGCCGTGCGGTGAGACCTCCTCGTGCGCCCGGGCGAGCGGCTCGGGTACCCGGCCCACGCCGTGCTGGGCGAGCGCCGCGCGGAGTTCGGGCACCAGCCCCTCGTGGTGGAAGACCGCTCCGACCAGCACCGCGCGCCGCACCAGGTCCGGCCGCCGGATCGCCGTCAGCAACGCCACCGTGCCGCCGTCCCCGTGGCCGAGGAGGTGCGCGGGACCGCCCACCACCTCCTCCAGGAACCGGGTGGTGTCCTCGGCCATCGACGCGTACCCCGTCGGGCCGGGCACGTCGGGGCTGCGGCCGTGACCACGCCGGTCGGGGCGGAGGACCCGGAAGTGCGGGGTGAGGTCGTCGAGCAGACCACCGAAGTCCCGGGAGTCGCCGAGCCCGGCGTGGAGCAGCAGCAGCGGGTCTCCCGCTCCCTGCTCGTCGTACCAGGTCAGCACGTCGCCGATCCGCGCGTAGTGGCCCAAGCCGTCCTCCCGGAAACGTGGTCCGCGTCCTCGTCGGTCGCGTCCCGACCGGCACCTGGGCCTCGCGGTGAGCTCCGAGGTGTCCTCATCACCCCGGTCGGACGCCTCGGCCCGGGGCGGTGGTGGGGCGTCGACCGGCACCCTCGGTGCCACTCGGCGAGGGTAGGAGCCGGCACCGACACGACGGGCGGCGCAGGGGGACGTTCGTGGCCGGGCGCGGCCGGGACGGCGAGGGCCCGACCGGCCCCGCGGGGATAGCCCACGTCGGACAACTCCGACCGTGCCAGGCCAGGGGTGGGCGGAACCGCGACTGGACGCCGACCTCCGTGCAGGGCGGTGGTGGGGGCCGCGTCAGTGCCCCAGGGCGGGATCACCGGGGCGGATCGCGGGCTCCCGGGCGGGAGCGGGGACTTCTCGACCGGTGCCGGTGCGGACACGGTCCCGGGCGGATCGGGCGAGCCAGCGGGGGCAGGTCGGCGGAGGGCGCCGGGCCGGGGCGGAGACCCGAACGGGGGCTGGAGCGGAGGGCGGGTGGCCGACCGGGCGGTTCCCGAGCTGCCGCCCCGTTCCCGGGCGACGGCGGCGCGCCCT
>NZ_AGVX02000214.1 GCF_000239155.1 Actinoalloteichus spitiensis RMV-1378 | reverse complement strand
GGTCACGCCTTCGGCCCCGCCGCCGGCGCCCTGCCCACGGCCGGGCCCAGCAGCCACGAACACCCGGGGCGGCCCGGCGGCGCCGCGACCGGCACCCGGCGGGCGAACGCCCACCCCGAGGACGGCGCGGGCCGGGAGACCGCCGACTACCTGGAGGACACCGACGACGTCTGGGGCGACGGCGACCGGGTGGCCCCTCCCGTGCTGGGCATGCCGGCCGGCGAGGAGCACCGCTGAGGACGCTACGGCGCCGACCGCCGCCGTAGCGCCCGTGCGCCGGTGGCCGGAGCGGGTAGCGGCTGGGGCGGCTCACCGGCGGGTTAGGGTCTCCCGGTGTCCGACATCGAGCTGGCCGACTACCCGCTGATCGCCGCGGGCAAGGTGCGTGAGCTGTACTCCGTGGACGACGACCACCTGCTGCTGGTCGCCTCGGACCGCATCTCCGCGTACGACTTCGTGCTGGAGACACCCATCCCCGACAAGGGGCGGGTGCTGACCGCGATGAGCGTGTTCTGGTTCGAGCTGCTGGCCCAGCGGGTGCCCCACCTGGCCAACCACCTGGTGGCCTGGGACGACCCCCGCATCCCGGCGGAGGTCCGGGGAAGGGCGCTGCTGGTCCGCCGACTGGAGATGCTGCCGGTCGAGTGCGTGGCACGGGGCTACCTGGCCGGGTCGGGCACCGCCGACTACCGGCGCACCGGCGCGGTCTGCGGTATCGCGCTGCCGGCCGGCCTGGTCGAGGCGTCCCGCCTCCCCGAGCCGATCTTCACCCCCGCCACCAAGGCCGAGATCGGCGAACACGACGAGAACGTGTCCTTCGACGCCGTGGTGGACACCGTGGGCCGGGAACGAGCCGAGGAGCTGCGGGCGACCACGCTGGCCGTGTACTCGGCCGCCGCCGAGCACGCCGAGAGCCGGGGACTGGTCCTGGCCGACACCAAGTTCGAGTTCGGCACCGACGCCGGTGGCCGCCTCGTGCTCGGGGACGAGGTCCTCACCCCCGACTCCTCCCGCTACTGGCCGGCCGACGAGTACGAGCCGGGCCGGGTGCAGCACGCCTTCGACAAGCAGTTCGTGCGGGAGTGGCTGACCTCCCCGGAGTCCGGCTGGGACCGTGCCTCGGACGTGCCGCCCCCCGCGCTGCCCGCCGAGGTGGTGGCCACCACCCGCCAGCGGTACGTCACAGCCTACGAGCGGATCACCGGCCGCTCACTCGCCGACTGGCCGACCGCCGGCTGAGGCCGGCCGCACCGGTCGAGCGGGTGCCGGCCTGCCGGCCGGGGTCAGACCGCCGTGGCCTCGCCACGCGGCAGCGCCCGCACCCGGGTGCCCTCGGGGGCCAGCTCGGTGAACCGGTCGTAGTGCATCCTCGGCATGGCCAGCACCGCCTCGTGGATGGGCACCGCCAGCCGGGGCTGGACGGCGCGGAGGTAGTCCACCGCCTCGGAGAGCTTCATCCAGGGCGCCGCCGTGGGCAGTGCCAGCACGTCCACCGCCTGCTCCGGGACGACGAAGGAGTCACCGGGGTGCAGGAACGCGCCCTCGGCCAGCAGGTAGCCGACGTTGGGCAGCCCGGGGAGGTCCGGGTGGATGACGGCGTGCGTGCCGCCGACCGCCCGCACCGGCAGGCCGGCGACCGTGATCACGGCGTCGGGGGTCGCCAGGTGGGGCCGGAGCCCGGCCGAGGTGAGCGCCTCGGCGGACCCGGGGTCGGCGATCAGCGTGGCGCCCGGGTTCGCCTGGAGCAGGGCGGGCAGGCGGTCGAGGTCGAGGTGGTCGGGGTGCTTGTGCGTGATGAGGACGGCGTCCAGGTCGCGGACCTCCTCGAAGCCCGAGGAGAAGGCCCCCGGGTCGAACAGCAACCTGGCCTGGTCGGTGGCGACCAGCAGGCACGAGTGCCCGAAGTGTGTGAGGTGCACGGCGACTCCCCCTCGACGCGGACGGTGGACCGCCCGGCCTGCCACCCGGACGGCCCCAGGGCATCCACCACGCTAGCGGGCGGACCGCCGTCGTTCAGCAGGCGATCCGCCCACCTGCGAGGACGGCGGGGCGGTGGGTATCCGTGGGGTGGAACAGCGCCGCACCGCGTCCCGCCGGGCAGCCGACGCAAGAGCCCCCGCCGTGGCCCGGAGCCGCACGGGTGGATGGCCGTCGACGACGTTCCTGGTGCCGTACGACGACCGCCATGACGGGTGTCCTCGCGGTTCGGTGAATTTCTCCGGCGAAACAGGACCGCCACCGGTCGCGCCGTGAACTCATTTCAGTAGTGGGAAATAAACAAACTTCAAAGTGTGGCGTCCCCATTCCCGGCAGTCGCTTTTGCCTGAATCGCGTAGACCCATTGATGGTGATGTGTATCACTCTACTGGCCGTCGCTGGATCACATATCGGAGCGGTACCGTGACGTTGAGCGCATGGTTGATCGCGGTCCATTCTTAAGGGCGACCGACGCACAGGAGAGTGATCTTGAGGGCATTACGAAGAGTCTTATCCTTGGCTGCCGCTGTGGCCGTGGCTGGCGTAGCTGCGGTGGTGGCAGGGGGGTAGCCGGAGCCGGAGCCGCACCACAACCTCGGTCCGATTCCGCGTACGCGAACTGGATACCTGAGGTCGAGGAATCGGGTTCCCTCGACTCGCCCGTCATCATGACTGGCTCGGTGGTGGCGGAGGACGGCGTAACGCCGGCGGCGGGCGCTGCGCCGTATCTCCAGGCGTGGCCGCCGGCGAAGGAGATGGAGACCCTGCCGGCCGAAGGTGAGACAATTCGCCTCATTCCGATAGCGAAGACGTTCACCGACCAGTCCGGAACCTTTGAACTTCGCGTGGATCCGGATGTGGTCGCCCAGGAGTTTCGCGACGTCAACGATTCGGTGAGCACCACGCTCCTTGTTGAGACGGCCACTGGTGTAGCGCACTTCGCTACTGGCATTCAAGTGGGCGACGAGGCTGACGAGCCAGTTGGCGAACCCCGTCTCATGGCGGCCCCTGACCTGGCTGTAATGAACCCCGTCAGCACGGGAGTGCTCCGCATGGAGCCGAAGACCGCAGAACAACGTGCGGCCCTGGCATCGGCACGTGCCCAAGGTGGCAGGATGGAGCCGGCTTCGTGCGGACCCACGCCGAGGGATCTGGGTGCCAGGTGGGTCAACGTTGGCGCGACCTACGTGGCGACCACCGGAGTGTGGGCTCAGCTGAAATACTCCAGTGGTGCTCAAAGTTCTCTGGGTATAGGAATTTCCTTCCAGGGTGGATACGGGAACTACAGTAGAAGTGGGTCAATGAATTTGTCGGGTACGGCGACGATAACGTACCCGAGGCACGGGAGTACGCGTACAAGTTCCATGACACTCAGTACCTCTACGCCCGATATCAAATTATGACGTGCAAGGATGCAATTCACATGGGGTACGAGGTGAGGCCTTACCGGTTCGCGGCCGGTTCCCGTTTGCGCAATACCTCTCAGGTCTCGACTCGTCCCGAGAATTGTGCTAATAATCTGAAGGGTTCGAGCTACGAAGAAGACAGGGGGTTGGCCTTCGAGTGGGCGACCGGAGCGAAGCTTGAAGGTCTGCTGGGTATTGATCTATCCAGTCGTACCGGGTACACTTCGTCGGCGAAGTTGAAGTTCGATTTTGTCGAGCCGAGATTACTCTGTGGTTCCAGGGGGCGGCCTGGGAACGGCTCCGGAAACATCGTGGTGAAGGCCACTAGGTCGTGATATGCGCTCAGCTGTAGTAATTATCGTCATGCTCGGAATTTGCCTTGTGGCGTGCGGTGACGGGTCTCCGCGAGAGGGTGACGTCCGCATCGGTGGGAACAGCGCTCGTCTGTGCCAAAGCCACGTGGACGGTGAAACGTACATGACGTTCAGCAGTGGCCTGGAGAACGAGGGCGATCGTGTGGTCCGGGTGACCGGGGCGTCGCTGCTGAACGAGGAGAACTTCACGCTGGTGGAGATGCTCCTCGTGCCGGTACCGGAGCCGGAGGAGAACGGTGACATCCTCTACGTCCCTCACCAGGGTGGAGGTCTTCCTTCGGACGAACAGTTCTCTGACGTGTTCACTGAGAATGGAAAAGCGGCATGGGCAGCGCGGGTTCCGGTCGTGGGCGCGGAGATCGAGCCGGGTGTGGAGTGGACCTTGGCGACGATCGCCGAGCGGACGGCGGAGTCCGCGTCGACGGACGGGGTGCGGCTGTTCTACGAGGATGACCGGGGTCGGGAGTACTACTCAGACTCCACGCTTCGGGCCAGCATGGAACCTAAATGTTCATGAGGTGAGGGAGTAGTACAGCCTGGGAGGGACGAGTTCTCATCCGGCGTGGGGCCTCGATCGGGTCGAGGCCCCACGCCGGTGCTCGAACTGGTTCCAGCGGTCAGGTTCAGGTAGTTCCATTGGGCGGGCTTGTGTCGGAGTGCGGCCAGACCAGGCGGGCACGGATGTGTTCGCCGAAGAGGAAGGCGCGCAACGCGTGGTTTGGGTACGAGGCACCGCCGCTGGACATCGTGGCACGACGACCGAAGACCAGGTAGCGGGCGTGGAGATCTGCCGCTCGTGGCAGGTCGGCGACGGCCACCAGACCGGCCCGCTGGAAGGCGCTGCACCGAATTCGGCGGTGCTCCGGCCCGGTGGGCTTGTGGGATGAGAGTTGGGGAGGGGCATGGCAGAGACAGGGACCGTGGGTAGGTCGTGGCGAGTCGGGTTGCTGGGCGGGGTCGCTCTGTGGCTCGCTGCCTGTGGGGACGGTTCTCCGCGAGAGGGTGATGTCCGCATCGGTGGGAACAGCGCTCGTCTGTGCCAAAGCGACGTGGACGGTGAGACGTTCATGACGTTCAGCAGTGGCCTGGAGAACGAGGGCGATCGTGTGGTCCGGGTGACCGGGGCGTCGCTGCTGAACGAGGAGAACTTCACGCTGGTGGAGATGCTCCTCGTGCCGGTTCCGGAACCGGAGGAGAACGGCGACACCCTCTACGTCCCCTCCCAGGGGGGCTGGAACCCTCTGGATGAGGAGGTACCCAACACCTTCACCGAGAACGGGCAGGAGGCCTGGGCGGCGCGGGTTCCCGTCGTGGGCGCCGAGATCGAGCCGGGTGTGGAGTGGACCTTGACGACGATCGCCGAGCGGACGGCGGAGTCCGCGTCGACGGACGGGGTGCGGCTGTCGTACGAGGATGACTGGGGGCGGAAGTACTACTCCGACTCCCTGTTCCAGGTCAGCATGGAACCCCAGTGCTCCTGAGGGTGACGAGGGAGGCCTCGCTCCGGGGATGCGCTCGCCATCGCCGCCGCCGTCCGCGCTGGTTCCGGCGGGCGGCGGGCACCGAGTGGTCGGACGCGGCGAACTTCCAGCATCACCCTGGATCGAGCGGAGGAGACGGTCAGCGGGTCGGCCGCCGAGCGGGGCGGACGACGCTGCCCGGCAGGGTCACCCCGCCGCTTCCACCCGCAGCCGCTCCGCGCCGATCCGCCCGATGCGGCCCCGTCCCCACTCGCCGAGGGGCGCCAGGGCCTCGTTCAGCGACCTCCCGTGCCCGGTGAGGGAGTACTCGACCCTCGGCGGCACCTCCCGGTAGACCTCCCGGTGCACCAGGCCGTCGTCCTCCATCTCCCGCAGGTGTTGGACCAGCATCTTCTCGCTCACCCCCGGTAGGCCACGGCGCAGCTCGGCGAACCGGCGCACCCCGTGGTGGTCCAGCTCCCAGAGGATCAACGCCTTCCACTTCCCGCTGACCACGTCCATCGCGGCGTCGATCCCGCAGACGTAGGGCCCACGGCGGTTCCGGTTCCCCATCGGCTCCTCCACCACTTACTTCCTGGTGAGTACCCCACTAATTAGTCGGTACTTCCCGACCCTAGCCGCCCGGGGAAAGGATGGCGGCACCACACGGGAACGAGAGGGAGCGACGGGGAGATGTCGAGCGATGAGGGCGTCCGGGTCAGCGTGCTGGGCCTGGGGGAGATGGGTCGCGCGCTGGCGGCCGCGCTGGTGGATGCCGGGCACCATGTGACGGCGTGGAACCGCACCCCGGGCCGGGGCGCGACCCTCGCCGAGCGGGGAGCGGTGGTCGTGGACGGCGCGCGGGAGGCGGTGACGGCCTCGGACCTCGTCGTGGTCTGCCTGCTCGGCCACGACTCGGTGCGGGAGGTGCTGGACCCGGTCGCAGCCCAGCTCGGCGGTCGGACCGTGGTGAACCTGACCACGACGACCCCCGAGCAGGCCAGGGAGTCGGCCCGATGGGCGGCCGAGCACGGGATCGGCTACCTGGACGGCGGGATCATGGCGGTGCCACCCATGATCGGGCAGCCGGGGTCCACCGTGCTCTACAGCGGCTCGCGGGAGGTCTTCGACCGGTACCGCCCGGTGCTCGACCTGTGGGGGGAGAGCGCCTTCCACGGGGAGGACGCCGGGCTCGCCTGCCTCTACGACCTCGCCCTGCTCGCGGGCATGTACGTGATGTTCGCCGGGTTCGCGCAGGGCGTGGCGATGGTGCGCCCGACGGGGATGTCCGCGACGGAGTTCGCGGGGATGGCCGCCCCGTGGTTGAGCGCGATGACCACGGGTTTCGCCGGTTACGCCGAGGTCGTCGACGGCGGCGACTATGCCGTGCCTGGCCAGCAGAGCCTGCGCTTCTCCGACCTCGGCTACCTGGTGGAGGCCACCCGGGAGCAGGGCGTGGACACCGGGCTGATCTCGGCGGTGCAGTCGCTGATCCAGCGGCAGATCGAGGCCGGGCACGGCGACGAGGGCTTCATCCGGATCGTGGAGAGCCTGCGGGCCGCGGGCTGAGCCGAGTTCCCGGGGCCGCCCGGACCGGGTGGTTCGGGCGGCCCGCACGGTTCAGCGGCGGAGGGTGACGTGGTCGGGGGTCAGCTCGGCGACGCTGTTCACCCCGAGGAGCTGCATGGTGCGGGTGATCTCCGCGCGGAGGATGTCCACCGACTTCGCCACGCCCCGCTCCCCGCCGGCCATCAGCCCGTACAGGTAGGCGCGGCCCACCATGCAGGCGCGGGCGCCGAGGGCCAGGGCGGCGACGATGTCCGCACCGCTGGTGATGCCGGTGTCCAGGTAGACCTCGGTGCGCTCCCCGACGGCGCCGACGACGGTGGGCAGCAGTTCCAGCGGGGTGGGCGCGCGGTCCAGCTGGCGGCCGCCGTGGTTGGACAGCACGACCGCGTCCGCGCCGTGCTCGACGACGTCGAGCGCGTCGGGCAGGCTCTGGATGCCCTTGATGACGAGCTTCCCCGGCCAGATGTCCCGCAGCCACCGCAGGTCCTCGATGGTGACCGTCGGGTCGAACATCTTGTTCAGCAGCTCGGCCACCGTGCCGTCCCAGTGCCGCACCGAGGCGAAGGTGAGCGGCTCCGTGGTCAGCAGGTTGATCCACCACGCCGGGTGCATGGCGCCGTCGAGGACGGTGCGGGGGGTGAGGGCGGGCGGGATGGACATGCCGTTGCGGACGTCGCGGAGCCGGGCGCCGGCGACCGGGACGTCCACCGTCAGCACCAACGCCTCGTAGCCGGCGTCCCAGGCGCGGCGGACGAGGTTCTCGCTGGCCTCGCGGTCCTTCCACACGTAGAGCTGGAACCACTTGCGGGCGTCCGGCCCGGCGGTGGCCACGTCCTCGATGGAGGTGGTGCCCATCGTGGAGAGGGCGTAGGGGATGCCGACGCGTTCGGCGACGCGGACGACCGCTCGTTCCCCCTCGTGGTTCATCATCCGGGTGAAGCCGGTGGGGGCGAAGGTGAAGGGCAGCGAGGAGGGGGCGCCGAGGATGTCCACGGCGGTGTTCGGGGAGGACACGTCCCGCAGCACCCGGGGGTTGAACTGGATGTCCCGGAATAGCCGGCGCGCCCGCAGCAGGCTGACCTCGCCCTCGGCGGCGCCGTCGGTGTAGTCGAACACGGCCCGGGGGGTCCGTTTCCTGGCGATCGTCCGCAGGTCGCCGATGGTGTGGGCCCGGTCCAGCCTGCGCTCGGTGGGGTTGAGCTTGGGGACCTGCGGGCGCAGCAGCGGCGCGAACTCGGACCAGCGGGGCAGGCGGCGCTCGGACACGGACGGGACCTCCGGCGTGGACGTGTGACGTGCACCGCGCCCAGGCGCGGTGGCTTCTCGAGGGCGGCCCGGCGGGCTCGCCGCGTCGCGGGACCGGCCGCAGGGCCATCCGCTGACGCTACCCCCGGGGAGGCCCGCCTGGCTCGTCCCTGGCCACAGCAGGCCGCGCACCCGGTGGCCCTTCGGTGCGAGGCCCAGTAGGTCCGAACGGACGATCTCGACCGACGAACGACGGGGATTTCGTCACAGTGTGTGATCAAGCTTCTCACGACCCGTATCAACGGGTGAGTTCGTCGCTCGGCTAGGCTCGTGCGGTACCGCCGACCTGAACTAGCCAGGAGCATCGACCGTGGCCCGAGTCGTCGTCGACGTCATGCCCAAGCAGGAGATCCTCGACCCCCAGGGACAGGCGGTGGCGGGAGCGCTACCCCGGCTGGGTTTCGAGGGCGTGACGAGCGTCCGCCAAGGAAAGCACTTCGAACTGGAAGTCGACGACGACGTCGACGACGAGACCCTCGAGCGGATCGCCGAGACCCTGCTCGCGAACCCCGTCATCGAGGACTGGACCGTCCGCCGCGTGACCGTGGAGTCCGCCGACGGCTCCGTGGCGGGGGCCGTCTGATGCGCGTCGGTGTCATCACCTTCCCCGGCACCCTCGACGACGTCGACGCGGCCCGCGCGGTGACCACCGCCGGCGCCGAGGCCGTCCCGCTGTGGCACGGTGACGCCGACCTCCGCGGGGTCGACGCCGTCATCGTGCCGGGCGGCTTCTCCTACGGCGACTACCTGCGCTGCGGAGCGATCGCGAGGTTCGCCCCCGTGATGGGCGAGGTCGTCACCGCGGCCCGGGGCGGCATGCCGGTGCTGGGCATCTGCAACGGCTTCCAGATCCTCTGCGAGGCCGGCCTGCTGCCCGGCGCCCTGGTGCGCAACTCGGGGCTGCACTTCGTGTGCCGCGACCAGTGGCTGCGGGTGGAGAACACCACCAGCGCCTGGACCACCCGGTATGACCGGGGCGCCGAGATCCTCGTGCCGTTGAAGTCCGGTGAGGGCCGGTACGTGGCCGACGAGGCGACGCTGGACCGGCTGGAGGGCGAGGGGCGGGTGGCCTTCCGCTACGTCGGCGAGAACCGCAACGGCGCGCTGCGCGACATCGCGGGCATCACCGACGAGCGCGGCCGTGTCCTGGGCCTGATGCCGCACCCCGAGCACGCCATCGACGCCCTCACCGGGCCCAGCGACGACGGGCTCGGCATGTTCCTTTCCCTCCTCGACACAGTGGTGACCGCGTGACCAGCACCGATCTGACCGGCCAGCAGACCGCCGCCCCTGTCGACACCGTCGACCATGCCGCCGCCACCCCGGGCCTGCCGCAGCCCTACCGGGAACTGGGCCTGAAGGACGACGAGTACCAGCGGATCCGGGCCATCCTCGGCCGGCGCCCCACCGACGCCGAGCTCGCGATGTACTCGGTGATGTGGAGCGAGCACTGCTCGTACAAGTCGTCCAAGGTCCACCTGCGCTACTTCGGGGAGACGACCACCGAGGAGATGCGGGCCGGGATGCTCGCCGGCATCGGCGAGAACGCCGGCGTGGTCGACATCGGCGACGGGTGGGCGGTCACCTTCAAGGTGGAGTCGCACAACCACCCCTCCTACGTGGAGCCGTACCAGGGCGCGGCGACCGGCGTCGGTGGCATCGTCCGGGACATCCTGGCGATGGGCGCCCGACCGGTCGCGGTGGCCGACCCGCTGCGCTTCGGCCCGGCCGACGCCCCGGACACCCGCCGGGTGCTGCCCGGGGTCGTCGCCGGCGTGGGCGGCTACGGCAACTGCCTGGGACTGCCCAACATCGGCGGTGAGGTCGTCTTCGACGAGACCTACGCGGGCAACCCGCTGGTCAACGCCCTGTGCATCGGGTCGATGCGGGTCGAGGACCTGCACCTGGCCCACGCGTCCGGCGTGGGCAACAAGGTGATCCTGTTCGGCGCGCGGACCGGCCTGGACGGCATCGGCGGCGTCTCCGTGCTCGCCTCGGACTCCTTCTCCGGGGACGAGACCGGGTCGGGCCGCAAGAAGCTGCCCAGCGTGCAGGTCGGCGACCCGTTCACGGAGAAGGTGCTCATCGAGTGCTGCCTGGAGCTGTTCCGGGACCGGCTGGTCGTGGGTATCCAGGACCTGGGCGGTGCTGGCCTGTCCTGCGCCACCTCCGAACTGGCCTCCGCGGGTGACGGCGGGATGCGGGTCGAGCTGGACCGAGTGCCGCTGCGCGCGAGCGGGATGACGCCGGCCGAGATCCTCTCCAGCGAGTCGCAGGAGCGGATGTGCGCCGTCGTCCGGCCCGAGGACGTCGACGCGTTCCTCCGGGTCTGCGCGAAGTGGGACGTGACCGCCACCGTGATCGGTGAGGTCACCGAGGTGAGCGAGGAGGAGGCGGCCCGGGGTGGTCGTCTCAAGATCACCTGGCACGGCGAGACGGTCGTCGACTGCCCGCCGCGCACCGTCGCCCACGAGGGCCCGGTGTACCAGCGGCCGGTGGAGCGGCCGGCCGACCAGGACGAGCTCATCGCCGACACCACCGAGGCCCTGGCCCGCCCGAGCGGTCCCGAGGAACTGCGCGAGACGGTGCTCCGCATGATCTCCTCGCCGAACCTGGCGAGCCGCGCCTGGGTGACCGACCAGTACGACCGGTACGTCCGGGGCAACACGGTGCTGGCCCAGCCCGCCGACAGCGGCATGATCCGCATCGACGAGACGACCGGTCGGGGCGTCGCGGTCGCCACCGACTGCAACGGCCGCTACTGCCGGCTCGACCCGTACACCGGCGCCCAGCTCGCGTTGGCCGAGGCGTACCGGAACGTGGCGGCCGGCGGGGCCACCCCCGCCGCCGTGACGAACTGCCTGAACTTCGGCTCCCCGGAGGACCCCGGGGTGATGTGGCAGTTCGAGCAGGCCGTGCGCGGGCTGGCGGACGGCTGCCGTGAGCTGGGCATCCCCGTCACCGGCGGCAACGTGAGCTTCTACAACCAGACCGGGTCGACGGCGATCCTGCCGACGCCGGTCGTGGGTGTGCTCGGCGTGATCGACGACGTCCGCCGGCGCGTCCCCACCGGTTTCGGCACCGAGCCCGGCGAGACGCTGCTGCTGCTCGGCGAGACTCGGGACGAGTTCGACGGCTCGGAGTGGGCGCGGGTCGCGCACGGCCACCTGGGCGGGGTTCCGCCGAGGGTCGACCTGGGCCGGGAGCGGCTGCTTGCCGAGGTCGTCATCGCCGGTTCGCGGGACGGCATGTTGTCGGCCGCCCACGACCTGTCCGAGGGCGGGTTGGCCCAGGCGGTGGTGGAGTCCGCGTTGGCCGGTCAGACCGGGTGCCGCGTCGTGTTGCCGGAAGGCGCCGATCCCTTCGTGTGGCTCTTCTCCGAGTCGGCGGGCCGGATGCTGGTGGCGGTTCCCCGCTCCGAGGAGCTGCGGTTCACCGACATGTGCCGGGCCAGGGGGCTGCCGGCCACGAAGGTCGGTGTGGTGGACCCGGAGTCGAACGCCGTGGAGATCCAGGGCGTGGCGACGTTCGGGCTGGACGAGCTGCGGACCGCCTGGGAGGGCACGCTGCCCGCGTTGTTCGGCTGAGCGGACTCGGCGACGACTGGCCGGTGGCCCGCCCCTGTGGGTGGGTCGCCGGCCGGTCGCGTTCGTGGGGCGTGCCGGCCCGATGACCCGCGCTGGGCCGGGGCGGGGCTTTCCCCGGCCTCGGACCGCGACGCGACGTGGTGGTTGGTGGTCCATGTCGGAGGCGTTCGCCGGGAACGGCGGGCGTCGTGGGGTCGAGAACGCCCCGGCTTTGGGCGCACCGCCCGGGCCGCCCGCCCCGCCGGTCCGGTTCCCCCAGGTGCGTGGTCCCGGCGTCCTGCCCATGCGACCGGGTCCCGGTCGAGCGCCGCTCGACCGGGACCCGGGGGTGGGCGCCGT
>NZ_AGVX02000215.1 GCF_000239155.1 Actinoalloteichus spitiensis RMV-1378 | reverse complement strand
AGCCGGTGGCGTCGAGCACGAGGTGGTGCGCCCGGTGGTACCAGACGACGGTGTCGGGACCCGCCAGGAGCAGGGTCTCGGCGAACGGGGGGCCGGCCTCGGGGTCGAGAGGTCGGGTGAGGTCGGCGGCGACGAAGGACCGGGCCGCCTCGGCGGGGTCGGCCTCACCGGAGAGGTCGACCCGGTCGGGAGACCACCCGGCAGGGTCGACCGGGACCAGCCAGGGGCCGTCGCCGTCCTCCTCGACCCGCACGTGCAGCGCCTCGGCCGCCCGGAACACGAGCCGCAGCGCCTCCGCGAACACGCCGGGGTCGGGGCCGCCGCGCACGGTGAGCGTCGCCGCCACCGTGAAGCGCGGGTCGTCCGGTTCGAGCCGGTGCGCGCGCCACACGCCCTGCTGCACCGCCGACATCGGTCGGCGAGCCACCGGGTGAGAACGGGACCACCATTCCCCCGCCGGAGGATCACGGCGAATCCCCCGCGTCGCGTGTTCGCCCAACGGAACCTCCCCACTGCACGGGGACCGCGCTATTCGCGGATCGACAGCGGCCGATGCTACCCAGCGATTCCCCGGCGACGGCAGGGCGGAGCGGCGCGTTTTCCCGTGATCCGCCCCGCCGACCGGCGGGACGGTGCGGCGTGTCCCGCCGGCGGGACGAGAAGGGTCCCCACCAGCGCTGTCACCTCCAGGAGGTGGCGGTCGTCAACCAGCCGGCATTCCCGTTCACGACGCGAATTCCCATTGTCCGGTTATTGGGGCCCGCCTCCTGGAAGCCGTAGCGTTTTCCGCTGAACCGTTTCGCGCATTCATGCGGACGGATTCCCGGAACGGTTCGGACACCCGCGCGGGCCCGACAACAGCACGAGCGAACAGGACGTCACGATGGCTGCGATCAACGGTCCCGGGGAGCGGGAGAGCCGCGTCGCCCCTGGCGATCCCGACCCGTACCCCAACCTGGCCTGGCTCCGGCGGGAGATGCCGGTCAGCAGTGTGCCAGCCTCAGGGGGAACCGCCCCGCTGTGGTTCGTCACCTCCTACGAGGTGGGCAGGGCGTTGCTCACCGACGAACGGCTGAGCAACACCGACCCGGCGCCCCCCGAGGGCGGGACCCCGGTGTCGGGGAACCTGTTGGGGGCCGACGCCCCCGACCACACCCGGCTCCGGCGTTCCCTGGCCGCCGCGTTCACCCCCCGCGCGTTGGCCGCCCACCAGCCCGGGATCGACCGGGTCTGCGCGGAGGCCGTGGACGCGATGGTGGCGACCGGGGAGACCGACCTGGTGACCGCCTACACCTTGCCGGTGCCCGTGGCCGTGATCCACGAGGTGCTGGGGGTCCCTCCGGAGGCGCGCCGGCCCCCGGAGGTCGTCATGGACCTGTTCGTCCGGAGTGGCCTGCACGGTCCCGAGGATCCCGACGCGGTCGGGCAGACCACCAGCTACGTCGACTCGCTCATCGAGCACAAGCGGCACCACCGGGGCGCGGACCTGCTCAGCCACCTGCTGGACCAGCTCGACGAGGGGCGGCTGCGCTCCGAGGAGGAACTGCACGGCCTCGTGCACGTGCTGCTGGGCGCCGGTCACACCACCACCGTCCCCCTGCTGGGGTCGGCGATCCTGCGGTTGCTGACCAGACCCGAGTACCGGTCCCCGGACGTCCTCGCCGACACCCGGGCGCTGCGGGCGGTGGTCGACGAGACACTGCGGATCGACTCCCCCATCCAGTCCTCGGTGCACCGCTACGCGGTGGACCGCGTCGAGGTGGGCGGGGCGGTGATCGAGCCGGGTGACCGGGTGGTGATCTCCTTCGCCGGCGCCAACCGGGACCCGGCGAGGTTCGGTGACCCCGACGCGTTCCTCCCGGAGCGGTCGGACGGCGGGCACCTGGGTTTCGGGCACGGCGCGCACAGCTGCATCGGGGCCCAGTTGGCCCGCCTGGAGGCGGAAACGGCGCTGCGGGTGCTGTTCCAGCGCCTGCCCGACCTCACGTTGGCGGTGCCGCCCGAGGACATCGCCTGGACCCTCGGTCCCATGCTGCGCGGTCCGCGCGAGCTCCCGGTCACCTTCTCCGCCTCCTGAGGAAGGACGTCATGGTCCACGCGACGACGCCGCTGCCCTCCCGAACCGCCGCACCCGCTCCGGACACCCGCACGGTGCTGGACTGGTACGACCACCACGTCGCCGCCGCTCCGGACGCCCCGGCCCTGGAGGCCCGCGGCAGGGTCCTCAGCTACCGGGAGCTGGACACGCTGGCCACCCGCCTCGCCCACGCGCTGCGCGGCCAGGGCATCGGCCCGGAACGACTCGTCGGGGTTTGCACGCGTCGCGGCGTCGAGATGGCCGTCACGATGCTGGCCGTGGCCAAGGCGGGCGCCGGGTACCTGCCCCTCGACCCCGACCACCCCGCCGACCGCCTGCGGTTCGTCCTCACCGACGCCGGACCGGACCTGGTGCTGCACCAGCCGGAGACGGAAGGCCTGGTGCGGTCGGCGACCGGCGCGCCCACGGCACCGCTCGACCTGGAGGCGTTGCCCGAGGTGCCCGCGGCCCCGGTGGTCCCCGGTGCCGGCCCGGACTCGCTACTGTACGTGATCTACACGTCGGGCTCCACGGGCCGCCCCAAGGGCATCGTGATGGGGCACCTGCCGCAGGTCAACCTGATGGAGTGGAGCCGCGCCCGGTACCGGCACGGTTCCCGGGTCCTGCACTACTTCCCCATCACCTCGGACGTGGGCTGCTACGAGCTGTGGGCGACCTGGAGCACCGGGGGCCACGTGGTCGTCGCCGACGACGAGCAGCGTTTCGACATCGCCGAGGTGGCCGGGCTCATCCACCGGCACCGCATCGAACGGGTCCTGCTGCCGGTGGTCGCACTCGACCAGCTCGCCCGGCACACCCGCACCGCCCCGGAACTGGTCGCCTCCCTGCGGGAGGTGATCACGACGGGGGACCGCCAGGTGGTGACACCGGCGGTGCGGGAGCTGTTCGCCGGGCTGCCGGAGGCCGTGCTGGACAACCACTACGGCTCCACCGAGGTCAACGTCGTCACCTGCCCCCGGTCCACCTCGGCCCAGGTGGTGACCGGGCCGGAGGTCTCCTCGGTCTCCACCCCGGTGTCCCGGTCACGGATCTACGTGCTGGACCGGGACCTCAACCTGGCCCCGGTGGGGGTGGTCGGCGTCATCCACGTCGGCGGCCCACCGCTGGCCCGGGGCTACCTCGGCCGGCCCGACCTGACGGCCCGCACCTTCGTCGCCGACCCGCACTCCCCCCGGCCGGGGGCGCGGATGTACCGCACGGGGGACCTGGGGCGGTGGCGCGCGGACGGCACCCTGGAGTTCCTGGGACGGGCCGACTTCCAGATCAAACTGCACGGCTACCGCGTGGAGCCGGGGGAGATCGAGTCGCTCGTCCGGGAGCGCGGCGACGTGGACGAGGCGGTGGTGGTCGCCCGCGACCTGGACACCGACGACCCCTCGCTGGCCCTGTACCTGGTCGCCGCCCCAGGTGGAGCACAACCGGAGGCGACCCCGGACGCGCTGCGCTCCTACCTGCGCCAACGTCTGCCCTCGCACATGGTGCCCCGCCACGTCATCGTCCTGCCGGAACTGCCGTTGTCGGCCAACGGCAAGGTCGACCGGCGCCGGCTACCCGCCCCCGAGGAGGTGGCGGTCCCGGCGGCGGCCGCCCCACCGGACGACGTCGAACGCACCGTCATCGAGGTGTGGCGGGCCGTTCTCGGCCGCGACGAGATCGCACCGGGCGACGACTTCTTCGCGCTGGGCGGGCACTCCCTGCTGTTGGCCCAGGTCGTCCACCGGCTGCGGCAGGCCCTCGACGTCGACCTGCCGCTGCGGGCGCTGTTCGACTTCCCCACCGTGCGGGAACTGGCGGTCCGGGTACGGCAGGCCCGCGAGACGGCGGTCGACGACACTCCTCGGATCGAGCTGCGCCCCCGCGACCCCGGGGAACCCGCTCCGCTGTCCCACGCGCAGGAACGCATGTGGTTCCTCGGCAGGATGTTCCCCGACAGCGCCATGTACAACAACATGCTGGCCCTCCGCCTGCGCGGCCCGCTGGACCTCGACCGGCTCCGCTCCGCGCTCTCGACGTCCCTGGCCCGCCACGAGGCGCTGCGCACGGTGTTCCCCGACGAGGCGGGTGTCCCCCACCAGAGCGTGCTGGCGCCGTGGCCCGTCGAGCTACCGGTCGTGGACGTGGGCACCGCCGACGCCGACCGGGTCGGGGCGGCCCGGCGGATCGTCGGCGCCGAACAGCTCCGCCCGTTCGACCTGGCGACGGGTCCGCTCGTGCGCCACACGCTGATCCGGTTGGGCGAACGGGACCACGTCCTGTGCGTCGTCCTGCACCACATCATCTCCGACGGGACCTCGCTGGGCGTGCTGCGCCGGGAACTGGCCGAGTACTACCAG
Organism: Actinoalloteichus spitiensis RMV-1378; assembly: GCF_000239155.1. Taxonomy (GTDB): domain Bacteria; phylum Actinomycetota; class Actinomycetes; order Mycobacteriales; family Pseudonocardiaceae; genus Actinoalloteichus_B; species Actinoalloteichus_B spitiensis. Next base: position 2,423 of record NZ_AGVX02000215.1, on the reverse strand, counting down.
GCCGGCACCGGGACGCGACCGGCACCGCTGCCGGTGCAGTACGGGGACTTCGCGGTCTGGCAGCGGCGCTCCACGGCGTCCCCGGCGATGGCGGAGCACCTCGCGTACTGGCGTGAGCAGCTGCGGGACGCCCCGCCGGTGCTCGAACTGGTCAGCGACCGGCCCCGCCACCCCGACCACGACCTGCGGGAGGGCCCTGACGGCGAGTTCGAGCTCGTGGTGGACGCCGAGCTGACCTCGGCCTTGGAGGAACTGGGCAGGCGCGCCCACGCCACGCTGTTCATGACGACCCTCACCGCATTCGGAGCGGTCCTGTCCCAGCGGTCCGCCGACCGCCGGGAGGACGTGGTGGTCGGCGTGCCCTTCGACCGGCGCCCCGACCCCCGGCTGGCGGACCTCGTGGGGTTGTTCATCAACCCGGTGCCCCTGCGCTGGACCTCGTCGAGGACGGCGAGCTTCCTCGACGTGCTCTCCCGGGTGCGGAAGGTCTCCGTCGAGGGGCAGGCCCACCAGGACCTGCCCTTCGAACGGCTGGTGGAGGAGCTGGCCACGGGCGGTGACCTCACCCACCACCCGGTGTTCCAGGTCATGTTCCAGCTCCAGCACGAGGACGACAGGGCCGGACTCATCCCCGGCGTGGAGATCGACGGGTTCTCCGGGGTGGCGCCCCCGTCGAAGTTCGACCTGTCCCTGAGCATCGTGAAGACCAACGGCGGCCTGAGCTGCGGTTTCGGCTACTCGGCCGCCCTGTTCGACGAGTCCACCGCCCACGGCATCGCCGAGGACTTCCTCCACCTGCTCCGCGCGGCCACCGCCGAACCCGACCGGCCGCTGGCCGAGCTCCTGGTCTCCGCCGACGACGTCCGACGCGAGTGGTGCGCGTCGGCTCCCGTCCCGGCCCCCTGGCGCCCGGTGCCCGACCTCGTCGCCGAGCACGCACGGCTGCGGCCGGAGGACGTCGCCGTGGTGTGCGAGGACGCCGCCACCACGTACGCGGGGTTGGAGGAGCGCGTCCGTGTCCTGACGCGGATGCTGCGCGGGGCCGGCGTCGGCGACGAACGCGTGGTGGCGGTCGCATTGCCCCGCTCCCCCGACCTGGTCGCCGCGCTGCTGGCGGTGTTCCGCGCCGGCGGGGTCGCCATGCCGCTGGACCTGCGTGCCCCGGCGGAACGGCTCGCGCTGCTGCTGTCCGACGTCGAACCCGAGGTGGTCCTCACCTCGGCCGACCCCCGCTGGTCGGTCCCCCGAGTGCCCGGGTCCGTGACCCTGGTGGTCGACGGCGCCCCGGCCGGCGACGACTCCGCCGCCTCGGACGAGGACGGCGTCCCGCCCGCCCACCTCACCGAACAGTCGGCGGCCTACCTGCTGCACACCTCGGGGTCGACCGGCCACCCCAAGGCGGTTCTGGGTCTGCACGGTGGGCTCACCAACCGGTTGGCGTGGTTCCACTCCGCGCACCCGTGGAGCCAGGACGATCCGGTGTGCGCGAAGAGTTCCGTCGGGTTCCTCGACGGGCTCACGGAACTGTTCGGGCCACTCGCCCACGGTGGGCGGGTGGTGCTGGCCACCGACGACGAGGCCGAGGACGTCACGGCCCTGATCGACCTGGTGCGACGGCACACCGCCCGGCGGATCACCGTGGTGCCCAGCCTGCTGTCCGCGCTGGTGGAACACCCCGACCGTGCCGGGCTCTCCTGTTGCCAGCTGTGGGTCAGCAGCGGGGAACCACTGCGGCCCGAGCTGGTGAGGCGGTTCACCGAGGTCCTTCCCCGGGCCCGGCTGTTGGACCTCTACGGCATGTCGGAGGCCAGCGGCGACAGCATGGCGGCCCAGGTGGTGCCCGCCGGGCCCTCGGTGGGAGGACACCCGATCTGGCACACCGGTGTCCACGTGCTCGACGAGCGGCTGCGACCGGTACCCGAGGGCTGTGTCGGGGAGGTCTTCGTCTCGGGGGCCGGGCTGGCCCGGGGCTACCGGGGATCCCCGGGGTTGACGGCCGCGAGGTTCCTGCCCGCCCCGTTCGGGCCGCCCGGGTCCCGCCTGTACCGGACGGGGGACCTGGGGGTGCGGCGTGCCGACGGGTCGGTGACGCTCGCCGGCCGGGGTGACGACCAGCTCAAGGTACGGGGGTGGCGGGTCGAGCCCGCGGAGGTCGAGGCACAGCTGGTGCGGCACCCCGACGTGCGGGCGGCGGCCGTGGGGCTGCGAGATCTCGGCGCCTCGGGGGGTCCGGTGCTGGTCGCCTGGATCGTCGCCGACCGGCCACCCGCCGACCACGACCTGGTGGCGCTGCTGCGGGAGCGGCTGCCCCGCCCGCTCGTCCCCTCGTACTTCGAGGTGGTCGAGGAGTTGCCAACGACGTCGAGCGGGAAGCTGGACCGGCGGCGGCTCCCCACTCCCCGCCCCGGGAACGGCCGTCGGCC
>NZ_AGVX02000216.1 GCF_000239155.1 Actinoalloteichus spitiensis RMV-1378 | reverse complement strand
GGTCGCCACACGGCGGCCACCCGCCACCCCCACCCCACCGAGAGCCGGCCGGGTCGTCGTCGACCTCCTGGGCGTGCTGGTGTCCCTACCCCTGCGGTTCCTCCGCGCGGTGGGGCGGGGAGCGCTGGCCGGACTGCGGGCCTGGCGAGCCTGGGTTGGCGTCCGCGACTACCGCCGTGCGGCCGAGCAGGCGGACAAGCTGGCGGAGAAGTACCGCGACATCCGGGAACTGTCGCTGCTGCGCTGGCGGATCACCCTCACCGTCCTGGCACTGCTCCCCGCCGCCGCCGTGGTCGTGGACCTGCTGTGGGGAGCCACCGGGTCGTGGGTGGCCGCGGTGGGGTGCGCGGCGACCCTGGCGTGGTGGGGTCGACGTCGCGAGGGACAGCCGGGGCGCGCGACGGTGTTGGCTGGCCGGCGGGGCCTGGCGTGGACCTGGGACCCCGGGCCGCTGGCGGCGGCGTTCCGGGACGCCAAGCTCCTCGGCCGAGACGAGATGCTCCAGGTGGTGCACCGGATGCGGCGGAGCGGCGCCGGGTGGGCGGTGACCATCGACCTTCCCGCCACCCGCAAGGCCACCGACGTGCTGCACCACCGGGAGGCGTTGGCGTCCGCGCTGGCCGTGGACGAGACCCAACTCGTGGTCGAACGCGTTCGGGGCGAGGCTGGGCACGCCGGCCGAGTGGCGCTGTGGGTGGCCGATCGCGACCCCTACGCAGGGCCAGCCACCGGGACGCCCGTTCTCGCGGTGGCCCAGTGGGACGTGTGGCACCCGGTGCCCTTCGGGGTGGACGCGCGCCAGCGGCAGGTGGATCTCCCGTTGGTGTGGACCTCGCTGCTGATCGGTGCGCTCCCTCGACAGGGGAAGACCTTCGCGGCGCGAGTCGCGGTGTCCGGCGCGATCCTCGATCCGCACGCCCGCCTCTACGTCGCCGACTTCAAGGCGGGCAAGGACTGGGACGCCGCCGCGACCCTGGCTCACCGGTTCCTCTCCGGTGACGACCACAGCGACGTCCACGACCTGATCGGCTGGCTTGAGGAACTCGTGCGTGATGTCCAGGACCGCTACCGGCGGATGCGGCAGCTTCCCGACGACCGGTGTCCGGAGTCGAAGGTGACCCGGGAACTGAGCCGAGACCCGGCACTGGCGATGCCGGTGAGCGTCGTCCTGATCGACGAGGTGCACGTGCCCCTCGAACACCGGGAACCGCTCGCGGTGCGGGACCGCGCCACCACCACCGGGGAGCACGTGGCCGAGCTGCTGACCTGGCTGGCGAGGAAGGGGCCGGCAGCCGGCGTCGTGCTGGTGCTGACGACCCAGCGTCCGGACACCCGCACCATCCCCTCCGGCCTGCGCGCGGTGTTGGGTTCCCGCTTCGCGCTGCGGGTCATGGACTGGCGGGACAGCAACATCGTGCTGGGAGACCAGATGCACTCCCGGGGCTACGACAGCAGCCGGCTGTTGCCCGGACACAAGGGGGTGGGCATCCTCCGCCCCGACGCGGAGGAGACCGAGAGCGGCGAGGCTGTCGCGACGACCGTGCGAACCTACTACCTCGCTGACGAGGACTGGCGGATGCTCTGCCGGCGGGGCCGGGTCGTGCGGGAGAAGCTCGGCACCTTGACGGGACACGCCACCGGCGCACGCCCGACCACCGCTCCCGCAGGAACGCCCGCACGGTCTGGGGACACAGGCTCAACGGCTCCTCCGGAACCGTTGTCCGCCGTGCTGGCCTACCTCGACAACTCTCCGGAGGACCGGGAGTTCGTCGCCACCGCCGAACTCGTCGACGCCCTGCGCGTCAACCCCGTCCGCTTCGCCCAGCAGTTGCGGGACTCGGGCTGCCGCCCCACCCGGTACCGGGTAGCCACCGCCCACGGGAACCGGCAGGTGCGCGGCTACCGGATCAGCGACATCCGAGCGGCCGCCGCGACCGCCCGAACCACCCCGTCCTCCGCCACGGGGCAGGGGACGGGATGAAACCTGGGAGGTGTCACGGCGTCACAGGGCGGCCCGTCACACCGAGACAGGGTGTGACGGGCCGCCCACCGCGCTGACCAGCGTCTCCCCGCGCTGTGACGGGTGTGACGGGTCCAACGGACGTCTGTCTGATCGCGCGTTCTCAGTCCTTCCGCCAAGGGTGAGTGCCGTGTTCGGAGTCCGTCACACCCGTCAACACGGGCAGGATCGCGGTGGCGATCTGGTTCTGCGCGTAGGGCCGCACCAACCCCGCGCTGTCCACCTCCTCGGCCTTCCACGCCAACCGGACCGCCGCCCCGGACGCGGTCGCCCGCGAGACGAGTTCCGGCACGCTGACCGACCTGCGATCACCCCGATGCCGGCCCGCCCGCCGGAGCCACCGCAACCACCGCCGGATCACCGCGAGCCACCCAGTTCGAGGTTCGGGCCAGGGCTGCGGGCCAGGCAGGCGTTGCACGGCATCCCGGTGATCCGCCACAAGGGCTCCACCGTGTCCACGTCGAACCGGTGCCCGCAGTAGGCGGTCAGTGCCCGGGGTAGTGGGACATGCCGGTAGATGGGGATCAGATGACAGGTTCGACGTGTTTCCCCCACCAGACCTGGTAGCAGCCGAACGATGAGCAGGATCGGGTCAGCCACGGCGACCGCCGCCCCGCGTCCAGCCCCGCAGCCAGCCGAGCGGCCCCCGTCGCGGAGGACTCGGCGGTCGAGCCGCAGACCGGGCGGCTCGGACGGTGTTCAGGCACCGGCCGCACAACGGCAGCGGTGGGCTGATCAGAGGGGCGGCAAGCAGCGTGACCCCGCAGACGGCCGTGTAGCTCCCGGCCTGCCGCCCCTGGGCGTACTCCTGGTCGGTGACGGCGTGGTCCAGACCGTCCGAGAGGCAAGTCACCCATGTTGTCCACAACCGCTCCACTCTGCGGGCAGCGGTCTCGTCTCCTGACACCCCGACTCCTCCTGTCACAAGTACGAGCAACAGCAGAAGTCAGCGTTGATCACACTACTTCGACAGGAAACGACCTGGTTGCGACCTTTCGCGCCCTCTGACGACCTATGCTGTTCAGCGCTGATCCCCTGACCCGGAAAGGCAGGCAGCGCGATGGACCGAATCACCGGCACGGGTCGAACCGTCATGGGTGAGCTGATCCGCCAGCGCGGGCAGACGGCGGAGGAGTTCAGCGAGGAAGCCGAACGCTTCGCCCGGGAACACGGCATCAACGCCACACTGAGCGTCCGCCACGTCCAGCGCCTGTCCAGTGGACGCAGGGCCGACGGAAGCCCCCTGGGACCGCTCCGCCCCTCCACCCGTCGCCTGCTGGAGGCACTCTTCGAACGATCCGTGGACGAACTCCTCAGCCCAGCGCACGAGCCGGTGCGACACGAGGCGAACCACGAGGAAGCCGCCGAGGAACTCCGAGCGCGCCTCGCCCGCGCCCGAAGCCTTGACGACACGTCGCTTGCACTACTCCGCCAACGACTGGAGATCACCCGCACCCTCGACCGTCAGTTCGGAGCGTCCTTCCTCCTACCCGAATTGCGAATACAGATCAGCCACCTGGAAGCACTACTGAGGGACCTTTTCAACAGCAGGAAACGACGACAGCTTTCACGGATTCTGGTAGACGCACTGACCCTCGCGGCCTGGCAGTCACTCGACCAGGGAGACATACGCGAGGCGTGGGACCACTACAACCGAGCTCGTGCCGTATCCCGCGACGCGGAGGACCGGTCATTGGAGTCCTTTGCTCAGGCCAGCCAAGCGGTCGTGCTCCTGGACACGGGAGACATCGATCTGGCTACCGAGATGACGGCATCCGCATGCCATCTCGCCGCCACCAGGACCCCTCCGTTGCTGGCCTCCTGGCTCGCCGCAGCACACGGAGAGGCGCTGGCCAAGAAGGGAGAAACCGATTCGAGCATCAGGACTTTCGACCGCGCGGAGAGCCTGCTACCCGAAGAACGAAATCAAGCCGAGACGCCGTTCATCGTCTATGATCGATCCCACCTGATTCGCTGGCGCATATCCGCCCTGAGCTACCAGAGCCAACACGTATCCCTGGACCTCCTCAGCAGCACGAGAGCAGGCATGGACCGGACTTTCCAGCGGGCGTACGTCTCGATCTCGATCAATCTCGCTCAGGCGTACCACGACGATGGCTACTACCAAGACGCACAACGGGAGTCCGAGGAAGCGAGGAAGGGCGCGGCGCGACTCGGATCAGTCAGGCTGCTCACGTCCGCGCAGAAGCTGGATCTTCGTGTGAGGCGGGAGCTTCCCCTTCGGCGTGGTCGCCGGGTCGGGAGGGCCGGTGCGGGCACCTGTCCATGCCACTTGTCCATGAACGTGCTCCCAGGGGAGCCTTCAGGGCGAGGGGCCGCGCGCTCAACGCCTCCCCGACCTGCGCTGTGCAGCGATGCCGCGCAGGGGACTCATAATCCCTTGGCCGTGGGTTCGAGCCCCACCTGCCCCACCACCCGTGACCTGGGAGAACAGCTGAACAGGGGTCAACGAAGTTGATCCATGGGTGCCACCTTGGGTGCGCTCATGGCCTCGACTCGTCCGCGTAACGTGCCCGACCCCGGGGCCGCGTCGAGCAGCGTGGTGGCTCCTGGCAGGTGCGGGCCCTCTCCGGAGGGGCTCCGGAAAGGGCGGGCGGCGAACGGCAGGCGGTTGGCCGGCTCATGCTCGAAGGCCCTCCCTCGCATCAGGGCGTCGACACCGCTCGGCGGACGAAGAGCGCGGCGGCTCTCGTCTCCGGTCGTGGACGAGCGGACCTGGACGCGGTTCGAAGGGGCCCCTCGTGGGGTCAGCCGCTGTCCGTGTGCGCGGTGGCAGCCGAGGCTTCGCGCCAGGGAGCGGTCTCGCGTTCGATGCGTTCGGTCATGGCGCAGCGGCGGTCCAGTGCGTCCTGGCCAACGGGCAGGTGCAGGGGGAGCTTGTCGCCGGAGGCGACCCGGTAGATGAAAGCGGCACCCTTGACCGGGTCCCCGAGCTGCTTGTGGTTCGCCTCCTCCGCCCAGTCGAGGGTGACGTGGGCCGGGGTGTCGTCGTAGTCGGTGATGCGGCTTCCTGGCAGCTGTACCGAGGAAGCATCGAGGAAGTCGGTGCGGAACACGCCGGGCTCGACGACCATGCTTTGGATACCGAAGGGCGCGAGCTCGGCCGCGAGGGCTTCGCTGATCCCGGCGACCGCGAACTTGGAGGCGGAGTAGATGCTGACGCCCGGCTCGCCCTCGAAGCCGGACCGGGACCCGATGTGGACGAGCTTGCCCCTGCCTGCCGCACGCATGCTCGGCAGCACGGCACGAGTGGTGTTGATGAGGCCGAAGACGTTCACGTCGAACAGCGCGCGTGCCTCGGCGTCGGTGATCTCCTCGAGCGCGCCGAGCAGGCCGCGGCCGGCGTTGTTGACGAGCACGTCGACCGAGCCGAACCGGTCGATGACCTCGGCCACGGCCGCGCTGGTCCGCGCCTCGTCGGTCACGTCGAGGCGCACCAGCAACGCGTTCGGGTGGTGACGGACATCCTCGGGCAAGTTCTCGGGGCGCCGCGCGGCCAGCGCGACATGCTCACCCGAGGAGAGAGCGACCCGGGCGATCTCGAGACCGAGGCCCCGGCCAGCACCGGTGATCAACCAAACAGACATGTCAGTGCTTCCTTTCGACGGGGGTTCCGCGCCGCGCGGCCGCTCCTGGTTCATGGTCGGTGCGGAGGCGAGCTTCGGCGAAGGCCCGCCGTTTCCTGGGACAGTCTGGGCCCCCTTCCTCCCTTGCGGCCGGCGGAGGGCTTGGGACACTCGAGCTGTGCCCCACCACCTCGAGCCGCGCCTAGCCGACTACCTGCGCGCGGCGCGCGCTCGGCTCTCACCGGAACAGGCCGGCATCCGAGGTGCGGGCCGGCGGCGGGTCGAGGGACTGCGACGCGAGGAGCTCGCGATGCTGGCCGGCGTCAGCGTCGACTACTACACGCGTCTCGAGCAGGGCCGGAGCAGGAGCGCCTCCCCGCAAGTGCTCGATGCCCTCGCCGATGCCCTGTGTCTTGACGAGGCCGAGCGCGCGCACCTGCACACCATCGCGCGACCGGTGCCGGCGCGCCGCCGGCGTGCCTGGCCGAGGCAGCGGTTGCACCCCGCGACGCGGGCACTGCTGGACGACCTGGAGGCGGTGCTCCGACCGGCGTTCGTCCTGGGCCGTCGGCTGGACGTCCTCGGGCAGAACCGGCTCGCCGCGCTCCTCATCGCGGACTTCGCCGAGATGCCCGCTCCCGAACGGAACCAGGCACGTTTCGTGTTCCTCGATCCGCACGCTCGGGAGCTCTACGTGGACTGGCCCCGGGTCGCCGCCGACACGGCGGCCATGCTCCGGATGGACGCCGGAAGGCATCCCGAGGACCCCGAGTTGGGTCAGCTCGTCGGTCATCTGTCGATCCGCAGCCCGGAGTTCAGGAGCCTCTGGGCACGCAACCGGGTGCACGAGCGCGGCATCGGCACGAAGCGGTACCACCACCCGGTGGTCGGAGACCTCACGATCACCTACCAGGCGTTCGCACCGGGCGACGACCCGGACCAGACCCTGCTGGTCTACGACACGGAGCCCGGGTCCAGCTCGGCCCACGCATTACGGCTCCTCGCCGGCTCGGCCCCGGCGGGTTCCCCGGATCTCCCGAGGGACAGACCACACTCGACGGCGCCCGCCGAACACCACCACTGACGACCGCCTGCCGCAGGCCGCCCGCCGTCTCGCTGATCTCTCCGCCTGCTCGGCCCCGCAGTGCGCACGCCTCGCCAGAGGCCTCACGGTCACGGATCCGCTCATTCTAGTACTAGAATAGCGCCATGGAGCTCACACCAGCGGAGCTGACAGTGCTGGGCCTGGTCATCGAACGACCTCAGCACGGCTACGACCTGGAACGGGTCATCGAGCAGCGCGGCATCCGCCAGTGGACCGACATCGGCTTCTCCTCGATCTACTACCTGCTCACCAGGCTGGAGAAGCGCGGGCTGGTCCACGTGCCGGACGCCCCCGCGACCGCGAGGTCCCGACGGGTCTTCCACGCCACCGGGGAGGGTCGCCAGGCCGCGCGGGATACCGCGCTCGCCCTGGTCACCGAGCTGCAGCCCGCGACGAACCCACTGCTGGTCGGAGTGGCGAACCTGCCCCTGCTCTCCGACGAGGAGTACGCACAGGCCCTCCGAAGCCGCCTGACCCAGGTGGAGGCGCGCCTCATCGGCATTCGCGCCGCCGAGGCCGCCCCAGTCCCCCTCCCGCTCCCGGCGCGGGAGGTCTTCTCGTACTCACTGAGCCTCCTCGAGGCGGAAAGGTCGTGGCTCGCCGAGCGAGTCCGGGTGACCGATGACGAACAAGATCGACTTCAAGAGGAGCCTCGACGCCTACCAGGCGAAGCAGGACCAGTTCCGGATCATCGACGTACCTGATCTGCGGTACCTGATGGTCGACGGCCACGGGGACCCGAACACCTCGCCGGCGTTCTCGGAGGCGGTCGAGGCCCTCTACCCGATCGCCTACAAGCTGAAGATGGCCAGCAAGCGGGACCTCGGGCAGGACTACGTCGTCATGCCGCTGGAAGGCCTGTGGTGGGCCGAGGACCTCGACTCCTTCACGTCCTCACGGGACAAGTCCCGGTGGGACTGGACGATGATGATCATGGTTCCCGACTGGATCGACCAGGACATGTTCGCCGCGGCCGTGCGGCAGGTCGGGACGAGGAAGCCGCCGGCTCGCCTCGACGGAGTCCGGTTGGAACAGCTGTCCGAGGGCCGGTGCGTCCAGACCCTGCACGTCGGTTCCTTCGACGACGAGACCGCGGTGCTCAACCGGCTGCACCACGAGTTCGTGCCCGACAACGAACTCCGCATGGTGGGCAAGCACCACGAGATCTACCTCAGTGACTTTCGGAGGGTGGCGCCGGCGAAACTGCGCACCATCCTCCGCCAGCCGGTCCGCTCCGCCAGCACGGACGAGTGACGCACGACCGGCGCCAGCGTTCCGGGGCACCGTTTCCTGGAGCACCAGCGCACCGCTCGGAACGCGTTGTTCGCCACCGCCTGGCCGCCGAATGAGGCCCCGCTCACCGAGCTGTCCTCCCGTCACGCATCGCGGCGAGCCCGTTCCAACGGGCGCGCCTCTCCCATCCCCAGGCCGCAGGAAGGCCCGTGCTCGACAGGGGTCCCGAGATCGGCTGTCGGCCAGGATGACGACCGAGGGCCCGACATCGCCAGCGCTGGTTGCTTCCCTCGCGGCGGCCAGTTCGCACGGCTTCGCCAGCTCTGGTCGCGGCGGTATCGCGCACAGGGTCCGGGTCCGTCCGACCACCATGTCACGCATTCGTGGGGAGGCCGTCAGGAGCAGGTTCACGGGAGAGGTTTCGAGGGAGGCGAGGCACCGCGAGCAAGGTCACGCGGAGCCGGCGCCAGTTCGCCTCCAAGGAACGTCGTCGGTTCGCCTCCCGAAGCGCCTGGGTGATCGAGGGCGGGCTCACCCCAACCGGCGCGAGGACGGGCGCACCCGGCGAGGAGGTGAACCCTAGGCTCCTGGCCTGCTCGGTCTCCCTCCTCCCGCGATGGCGCGGTGGATCTCCTGGACGATGTCCCCCTTGGCGTCGGCGTAGTCCTGGACGTGCCGCCAGGTCCGTCGCGCGAGGTCACGTTTGACCGCTTCGTAGCGCTGCCTGTCGCGGGCGTTCCCGCGCAGGTGGTCGCGGAACGCGGTCATCCGGTCGATCTCCGGGCAGCCGGCGGTGAAGACGTGCAGGTTGACCTCGGGGGCCGTTCCCTTCAGCAGGCGGTGTTGGAACCAGTCGGGTTCTCGGATGCGCAGCACGTACCCGGCCGCTTCCAGGTCGGGCACGTAGTCCGCCTCGGCGGCGGAGTCCGCGACGGCGAGGACGATGTCGAGGATCGGCTTCGCGGCCAGGGAGGGGACGGAGGTCGATCCCACGTGTTCGACCGCCAGTGCCCGGTCCCCCAGGGCCTCCCGGATCCGCGTGGCCTCCCGCGAGAACAGCTGGGGCCACCGGGGGTCGGGGTCGACGATCTCGATGGTGCCGTCGTGGGGTTGGACCGCTCCCACGGTCACCTCGGCCAGCTGCTCGTCACCTGTACTCGACATGGGGCCCCCGATCTCTGGACGCCGACATGGTCCTCGCGCCGGTTCGCTGCCCGCAAGCGGTTTTCGGGGTGCGTGGGGTTCGAGGGCGAGGACCGGTTCGAGCAGCCTCCGACCGACGTTGCCGCAACCAGGGGAGGGGATGTCGCGTCGCGTTCCGGGACCCGCACGGCCCGGAGCAGCCAGGCGAGATCCGGCCGGTCAGGTGTCGTGTCACCCTACGGCGCCGGCCGCTGGCCCGCTGACCAGCGTGTACTCCCCAGCCAGCTCCGCCGCTGAGCCACTCGCGTGCCACTCATGCGCCAACCTGCCTTACACCTGAGCCAGAGTGGTGCCATGATGATGCCATGGACTTGACCAGGTATGTGAGCCAGTTGGGCCGTGAGTTCGCGGCCCTCGCCAACGCCGGCGGCGAGGAGTCGCGTGCGCTGGTCGAGCGCCTGACCGGTCCACTCGAGTCAGCGATCCGCATGACACTGCTGGACGCCCTCTCCGCGGCCTCGGACGAGATCACCCGCGACCTGGCTCCGGGGTCGGTGGAACTGCGCCTGCGCGGACGCGATCCGAGCTTCGTCGTGACCCCACCCCCCAGCGAACCGTCTGCCGATCCGACCGTTGGCGAACCCGCGACGACGGCGAACCCGCCCGCCATCCCCGAGGACGGACCGACGACGCGCATCAACGTCCGGCTGCCCGAACAACTGAAGGCCGCGGTGGAGGAAGCCGCGGCCCGGGAGGGTCGCTCGGTCAACGCCTGGCTGGTGCGGGCCGCCACCGCCGCCCTGCGACAGCCGGAGCGCGACCCGCGCTCCGAGCACACCGGCCGGGGCACTCGGGGCAAACAGGGCTTCACCGGCTGGGTTCGCTGAGCGCACCCACCTCCACCACACGTCCCCCGCGCGGGGGACGCTCCACCACCACCTCACGGGGAATCACCATGCCCAGATTCGACACGCCCGAACCCATCTCCGTCCTGCTGGAACTCGGCGTCACCAGCGAAGTGCGGGTCATCGCGAGCGACCGGACCGACACCCGGGTCGAGGTGCGCCCGACCGACGAGTCCGACGACTCCGACGTGCGGACCGCCCAGCAGGTCACCGTCGAGTACGCCAGCGGTGTCCTGCGAGTCCAGGGACCGAAGGTCCCGGCCTTCGACTTCTCCCGGAAGACCAGGTCGGTCGACGTGGTGGTCGAGCTGCCCACCGGTTCCCACCTGACCGGCTCGGTGCAACTCGGGGACCTGAACTGCGTCGGCCGGCTCGCGGCGACCCGCTTCAAGACCTCCACGGGGCACATCCACCTCGAACACACCGGTCCGCTGCACGTGGACACGGCGCACGGTCACGTCACCGTGGCCCACGTCGAAGGGGACGCCGAGATCCACACCGGGTCCGGGAAGGTGAGCCTCGGCCGGATCGAGGGCACCTCGGTCGTCAGGAACTCCAACGGTGACATCCGCATCGACACGGCCGGTGACCACGCCCGGTTGCGCTCGTCGAACGGCGGGATCTCCGTCGAGCGGGCGGAGGCGGGACTGGCCGCGAGGACGGCCAACGGGAGTGTCCGAGTCGGTGAGGCGACCCGCGACGCCGTCACGCTCGAGACCGCGCTCGGTGGGATCGAGGTCGGCATCGCCGCCGGCACCGCCGCCTGGCTCGAGGTGGCCACCAAGTTCGGCCGGGTGCGCAACCTGCTGGACGAGGCCTCCGGCCCGAAGGAGTCCGAAGTGACCGTCGAGGTCCGGGCGCGTACCTCCCACGGCGACATCACGATCCGCCGTGCCTGATCACCTCCCGCCCAGGACGGAAGGGGAAGCATGACCACCACACCCGCCCCACCGGCGATCTCGGTGACCGGGCTGCGCAAGTCCTTCGGCGAGCACGTCGTACTCGCCGGGCTCGACCTGACCGTCCCCACCGGGACGGTGTACTCCCTGCTCGGCGCGAACGGAGCTGGCAAGTCCACCACCGTCAGGATCCTGTCCACCCTGGCCGCTCCCGACGGCGGCTCCGCACGGGTCCGCGGGCACGACCTCAGGACCGAACCCGACGCGGTCCGCGCGACGATCGGCGTCACCGGCCAGTTCTCGGCGGTGGACTCCCTCCTCACCGGTGAGGAGAACCTGCTCCTGATGGCGGACCTGCACCACCTGCCCCGACGTGACGGCCGGCGGCGCGTCGCTGAGCTCCTGCGGCGGTTCGACCTGGTCGACGCCGCTCAGCGCCCGGCGTCCACCTACTCGGGAGGTATGCGGCGGCGGCTCGACCTCGCGATGACCCTGGTCGGCGACCCCCAGGTGATCTTCCTCGACGAACCGACCACCGGGTTGGATCCCCGGAGTCGCCGGGCGATGTGGCGGATCGTCCGCGAGCTGGTGTCCACCGGGGTGACCGTCTTCCTCACCACCCAGTACCTCGAGGAAGCCGACGAGCTGGCGGATCGGATCGGCGTCCTCCACCACGGGAGGCTGGTCGCGGAGGGCACGGCGGAGGAGCTGAAACGGCTCGTCCCCGGGGGCCACGTGCTCCTGCGGTTCGCGGACCCGACCAGCCTGGAGGACGCCGAACGCGCGCTCGGCACTTCCTCGCGGGAGAACGGCACGCTTGCCCTGCGCGTGCCCAGCGACGGCGGTCTCCGGTCGTTGCGGGAAGTGCTCGGCAGGCTCGACGACCGGAGTATCGAGGTCGAGGGGCTGTCCGTGCGCACCCCCGACCTCGACGACGTCTTCCTTGCCCTGACCGGCCAGCCCGGCACCGAGAAGGTGAGCACCTGATGGTCACCGCACCCTCCCTCCCCGGCCCGGCGCCCGCCGCCCTCCGGTTCCACCCGTTGCGGGATTCGGCGACGATGTCGCGCCGCAACCTCCGGCACATGCTCCGGTATCCGTCGACGACCCTGCTGCTCGTCGGGATGCCGATCGTGTTCCTCCTGCTGTTCGTGTACGTCTTCGGCGGGACGTTGGGCGCCGGGATCAGCGAAGGCCCCGGCGGACGGTCCGAGTACCTCACCTACGTCGTACCGGCCATCCTCCTGATGACCATCACCTCGACGGTGCAGGGCACCGCCATCTCGATCGCCATGGACCTGACCGAGGGGATCATCGCCCGGTTCCGCACCATGCACATCGCCCGGGTCTCGGTCCTGACCGGCCACGTCGTGGGGAGCCTGGTCCAGGCCTTCCTCAGCCTGGCGATCGTGATGGGCGTGGCGCTGCTCATCGGTTTCCGGCCCGAGGCCGGGCTGGGCGGCTGGCTGGCGACCACGGGTTTCCTCGCCGTGGTGACCTTCGCCCTCGTGTGGCTCTCGGTGGCTCTCGGTCAGGTCAGCAGGAGCGTGGAGACCGCGAGCAACCTGCCGATGCCGTTGATCCTGCTGCCCTTCCTCAGCAGCGGATTCGTCCCCACCGACTCGATGCCCACCGGGCTGCGCTGGTTCGCCGAGTACCAGCCGTTCACCCCGATCATCGAGACGCTGCGCGGCCTGCTGATGGACCAGCCGGTCGGCCACCACGGCTGGGTCGCGCTCGGCTGGTGCGCGCTCATCACGCTCGGCGGGTATCTCTGGTCGCGGAAGCTGTACGGTCGCGAGCACCCGAGCTGACCGGTAGGCATCCTCACCGCCCGTCGCCTCCTGGCTCACGGGGTTCCCAACCGCCCACCCCGGAGCCGGGGTGGGCGGTTCCGCCCGGGGTCGACGGGGTCCGATGCGCGGCTCCGCTCGGCGCCCACACGCGGGGTTCCTCACCGGTGGGGGCGAGGTCGGTCAGGAGGCGGGCAGCGGTGGCGAAGGCCCGCGCGGAGGGGGACCGCGCTCCCCTCTCGCTACCGGGCCAGGGGGTACCCGTGGTCGACCTCGGGGGTGGTGGGGACCAGGTGCGGGGCCGGGGTCCGGTCCGGCGGGTGCCGGCTCCGTCGGCCGTGCGCGCACCGGTGGCCCGCCGAGGTCGGTTGACCGTCGGAGCGTGGCACCGGCTGACCGGTCGCGGGCACCACCGCCCGGCGTGCCGCGCTGCCACCCGGGGGAGCCTCGGCGGGTCACCTCACCACCCGGGTGGCGGCAGGACCAGCGGAGAGCCCGGTCGACCTCCACCCTGGCCCCGCCGATCGCGCGCCGGGGAGCGCGGGGCATGTCGTGTGCTCCCGGGTGGGTCAGGCGGGAGCGGGCGAGGTGACGGGGGCGAGCAGGCCGGTGACGGCGCTGCGGAGGCGGGCGTGGATGCCTGGCTGGTGGCCGGCCGTGAGGGCGAGGTGGTGGAACACCCCGACCACGGCGAGGGCGAGCGCGTCGGGGTCGGCGGGCGGGGCGAGCCGGCCGAGCCGTTGTTCGGCGGCGAGGTAGCTGGTGGCGGCCGCTTCGAGGGCGTCGAGGCCGCTGCCACCAGGCCCGAGCACGGCGTGGACCCGCTCCACGAGCCCGGGGCGGGCGACGAGGAGGGTGAGGGTGGCCCGGAGGCTGGTCAACGGTGTGGCGGTGAGCGCGTCGGACAGGTTGCCGGCGACCTCGCCCGTGCCGGCCCGGTCGGAGAGCGTCGCGGCGCCGGCGGAGATCAGGAAGGAACGGTCGGTGGCGTAGGCGGCGAGGAAGTCGTCGAGGTCGGCGAAGTGGGCGTAGAGGAGACCGCTGGCGACGCCGGCCTCGGTGGTGACGGCGCGCCCGCTGAGCCGGCTCGGTCCGTCCCGGTCGATGACGCGTTCGACGGCGGCGAACAGTTCCTGGCGGATCTCCGGGATGGCGACTCCTCTGGGCACGGGCCCCAGTCTAGGTGGGGGTACCCCCGACCACCCCATGATGAGCATGTGTTCATACTAGGTTTGAACACATGCTCATCAAGGGAGGGGTACGCCATGGCGCTCGACTTCACCGGAACGGCGCGGCGGCGAGCGGTCGTCGTCGGCGCGGGCATCGCGGGACTGGCCGCCGCGACCAGGCTGCGCCACATCGGTTGGGACGTCCTCGTGGTGGAACGCTCCCCCACCCGGCGGAGCAGCGGCTACCTCGTGAACCTGACCGGCCCCGGGTACGACGCCGCCGAGCGCCTGGGCATCCTGCCCGCGCTCGGGGCACGCGACCTCGGGTTCCTCACCTCGGTCCTGATCAGGGCCGATGGACGCCGCACGTTCACCGTCCCGCCCGCGCTCGCCCAGGGCGCCCTGGGGGGCCGGGCGGTCACCGCGTTCCGGGGTGACCTGGAGGCAGCGCTCCACGCGGCGGCCGAGGGCGCCGCCGAGTTCCGCTTCGGCACCACCGTCCGCGCCGTCCACCAGGACGCCAACGGGGTCCAGGCGACCCTGAGCGACGGTGGCACCGTCGACGCCGACCTGCTCGTCGGCGCCGACGGCCTGCACTCCGGCATCCGGCGGCTCGTGTTCGGCCCCGAGGCCGACTTCCGGCTGGACCTGCGGCACGTGGTGGGCGCGCTCCCCCTGGACCGGGTCTCGCGGGAGGTACCGGACCGGACCAGCGCGACGTTCATCGGCCCCGGCCGCACCGCCGCCGTCATCAACCTGGGGCCGGGCCGGTCCTCGGCGTTCTTCACCTACCGCTGCCCCGACGTCGACGGCGAACTCGCGCGCGGAGCGACGGAGTCACTGACGTCGGCGTTCGGTGACCTGGGCGGCCCGGTACCCGACGTCCTCCGCCAACTCGGGGCGAACCCGGACCTCGTCTACTTCGACTCGGTCAGCCAGATCGTGGCGGAGAGCTGGAGCCGGGGCCGGGTCGTGCTGCTCGGCGACGCGGCCTGGTGCGTCACGCTGTTCGCCGGCCGCGGCGCGGGTCTGGCACTGGCCGGCGCCGACCGCCTCGCCGCCGCCCTCTCCGACCACGGCGACGACGTGCCGGCCGCGTTGCGCGGCTGGGAGTCGTCGCTGCGCGCGGAGGTCCGGAAGCGGCAGTCCCTGGCGCGGAAGGGGATGAGCCAGTACGCCCCGCCGACGAGAGCGCACGTGTGGGCGCGCGCGCTCGCCATCCGGGCCATCCACCTCCCGGGCGTCCGGGTGCTGGTCCAGCGTGCCGTCCGGCGCGCGAACCAGTAGCGGTCGGGCCCGCCCATCGACCACGGCCGGTCGCGGCGCGGGCACGGCGGACCGGCGTGCCCAACCCCGCCCGGCTCAGCGGAGCTGGCGGAAGAACGCCCGGACGTCGGCCACCAACGCGCCAGGGTCCTCCTGGGACAGGAAGTGCCCGCCCCGCTCCAACTCGGTCCACCGCACGACGTTGTGGTCACGCTCGGCCCACGGCCGGACGGTGACGTCGAGGGCGGAGAGCAGGACCGCCGTCGGAGTCGTGCCCCGCTCGGGTGCCCAGCTCACCCCGCTCGCTCCCGCCGGCTCACGGCCGTCCCCGGCCTGGTCAGCCCCACCCCACGAACCGGAGGCAGCGGCCTCCCCTGACGCGTCCCACTCGCCTCCCCCCTCGGCGTCGCTCCAGGAGTTCGCCGACATCTCCTCGTAGTAGATCTGGGCAGCCGAGCCCGCCGTTCCGGTGAACCAGTACAGGGCGACGGTGGTCAGCATCCAGTCCCGGTCGAGGCTCTCCTCGGGCAGGCCGTCCTCGGGCTCGGACAGCTCCTTGAACTTCTCCACGATCCAGGCGAGCTGGCCGACCGGGGAGTCGTGCAGCCCGTAGGCGACGGTCCGCGGCCGCTTCGCGTTGCACTGGAGGTAGCCGTCGTTGTAGTCCCGCATCCCGTCCCAGCTGCGCTGTTCCTTCTCGGTGAGGCCGTCCATCTCCCCCGGCGCGCCGACCGGGAAGGAGAGCATGGCGTTGACGTGGACGCCCACCACGTGGTCGGTCGCCTGCCTGGCCACCTCGGGAGCGATCCAGCTCCCGGTGTCGTAACCCTGCACGCCGTACCGCTCGTAGCCGAGTTCGGCCATCAGCCGGGCGAGGATCCCCGCCATCCTGGCCGCGTTCATGCCCGGCCCGGCCAGCGGCACGGAGAAGCCGAACCCGGGCAGGGACGGGATCACCAGGTGGAAGGCGTCGGCCGGGTCACCTCCGTGCGCGCGGGGATCGGTGAGGGGCGCGATGACCTCGAGGAAGTCGGCGAAGGTTCCCGGCCAGCCGTGCAGCAGGAGCAGCGGCGTGGCACCCGGCTCGGTGGACCGGACGTGCAGGAAGTGCACGTTCTGCCCGTCGATGCGCGTCGTGAACTGGGGATGCCGGTTGAGCTCGGCCTCCCGGGCGCGCCAGTCGTGGTGCTCCCGCCAGTACTCGGTGAGTTCCCGCAGGTAGGACGTGGGCACTCCCCGGCTCCAGCCCACCCCCGGGACCTCGTCCGGCCAGCGGGTGTTGGTGAGCCGGTCGTGGAGGTCGTCGAGCTGGGTCTGGGGAACGTCGATGCGGAAGGGCCGGATGCCGTTGGCGGTGCCTGTCATGCGGGAGACGGTAGGAACCGGTGAGGACAGTTTGCGTCCTAAGCGGCCGGCAGGCTCTGCTGGTGTGGTGGAAACGTCGGCCAGGCTGCTGAGGCTGCTGTCCCTGCTCCAGGTCCAGCGGGAGTGGACCGCCGCTGATCTCGCCCAGCGGCTGGACGTGAGCACCCGGACGGTCCGCCGGGACGTGGTCAGGCTGCGCTCGCTCGGTTACCCGGTGCACGCCACCCAGGGCACCGCGGGGTACCGCCTCGGCGCGGGAGCGGCGTTGCCCCCGTTGCTGCTGGACGACGACGAGGCCGTCGCGGTGGTGGTCGGCCTGCGCACGGCCACCGCCGGCTCGGTCGCCGGCGTCGAGGAGACCTCGCTGCGCGCGCTGTCCAAACTGGAGCAGGTGCTGCCCTCCCGGCTGCGGTACCGGGTGAACACCCTGCACACGGCGACCGTCCGCGCGGGCACCGTCCCCGGGCCGGGGGTGGACCCCGACGTCCTGATGGCGGTCGCCGAGGCGTGCCGGCGGCGGGAGGGCCTGCGGTTCGACTACGCCAGCCCGCACGGTGGCGTGAGCCCGCGGGCGGCCGAGCCCCACAGCCTGGTCAGTTTCGGTCGGCACTGGTACCTGGTCGCCTTCGACACCGACCGGGACGACTGGCGCACCTTCCGGGTGGACCGGCTGCGGCCCCGCGTCCCGAACGGCCCCCGCTTCACCCCCCGGGAGTTGCCGGGCGGCGAGGACCCCGCCAGTTACGTGGCGCACCGGCTGTCCGCGCGGGCCTGGCCCTACCAGGCGACGGTGACCCTGCACGAGCCGGCCGAGGCGGTCGCGGACCGGATCTGGCCGGGCATGGGGGTCCTCGAGGCCGTCGACCACACCAGCTGCCTGCTGCGCGTGGGTTCCGACAGCCCCCGCGACCTGGCCTGGATGATCACCTCGGTGGATGCCGACTTCACCCTCGTCGACGGGCCGGACGAACTGGTCGCGGGGCTGCGCGCCATCGGGCGGCGGTGCCTGCGCTCCCTCGACGACGATCAGCCCGGAGCTCCCTGACAGCGGCCGGACCCGGGCCACCGGGAGTGGTTGGCCTCGGGCAGCGATGACCACGCCCCCACCGCGTGCTGGGCGGGAACGCGCCCAGAGCGCCCCACCCGGCCTCGGGACCGGGCAACCGGACCGGGCAGGGCACGGCCCGCGTGCGCCCTGCCCGGTGCCCCCGGTGCCCCGGTGGCGCCGACCACGCCTTGCACGTCTCAGGAGGGCCACTCCGGCGTCGGGGACACCTCCGCGTGCCGGTCGAGGGGCGGGGCCTGGTCGATGAACCTGTCCAGGGCGTCGCGCATCCTGCGCCGTTCGGCGATCTCACGGGCGAGGCGGTCGCGTTCGACGACCAGTCGGGAGGTCAGGGAGGTGGTCTGGGTCGCCGGGTCGGCCAGGCATGGCAGCACGTCGGCGATGGCGTGGGTGCCCAAGCCCGCCTCGAGCAGTCGCCGCACCAACAGGACACGCTCGACGACGTGGTCGGAGTAGTGGCGTTGCCCGCTGGGACCTCGTTCGGCGGCGATGAGCCCGCGTTCCTCGTAGTACCGCAGGCAACGCCGGCTGGCGCCGGTGCGCCGCGAGAGTTCACCGATCCGCACTTGCCCCTCACATCAGTGTCAGCTCCTAGCGTGACCAGCATGACCGACACCACGACCACACCGGTCCGGCAGCTGCGCCTCGTCGTCGAGGCCGAGGACTTCGAAGCGGCGCTCACCTTCTACCGGGACGTACTCGGCCTCCCGCAGCGGGCGGCCTTCGAAGGTGACGGGGACGCCAGGGTCGCGATCCTCGACGCCGGCGCGGCCACGCTGGAACTCGCCAACCCCGCGCAGGTGCGGATGATCGACGGCATCGAGGCGGAGGGGACGCGCAGCGCTCGGCTGCGTGTCGCCTTCGAGGTCGACGACGCGGAGGCACGCACCACCGATCTGGTGGCCGGTGGCGCCGAACTCGTCGCCTCCCCCCGGCAGACCCCGTGGCGGTCGCTGAACTCCCGCCTCAACGGCCCGGCGGGCCTCCAGCTGACGTTGTTCGAGGAACTGGACAGCCCCGGCCGATGACCCCCGCCGTTCCCGGCGCGGCCGGCGGGGCGAGTCGAGGATCACCTTCCGGCGATCGGTCCACTCCCGACACACACACGTCACGGATTCTGGGCCATGCTCGGGGAGAGCAGTCAAGTCCAGACCTGGAGGTGTCATGGGAACCGGAACGCGAGGCAGCGGCGGGCCCCGGTCGGCCGTCATCGTGGGAGCGGGGATGGTGGGCCTGTCGACCGCGTGGTTCCTCCAGGAGCGAGGCGTCGAGGTCACGGTGGTGGACCGCGCCGGCGTGGCGGCGGGAGCCTCGCACGGCAACGCCGGGTGGCTCTCCCCCGGCCTGGCGATCCCCCTGAACGAGCCCAGCGTGCTGCGCTACGGGCTACGGTCGCTGGCTGACCCGAAGGCACCGCTGCACGTGCCCGTGACGGTCGACCCGGACCTGTGGCGCTTCCTGCTCCGGTTCGCCGCGCACTGCACGTGGGGCTCGTGGCGCCGCGCCGCCCACGCCGGGCTCCCCCTCAACCAGGCCGCTCTGGACGCCTTCGACGAACTGGCTGCGAACGGGGTCAGGGCCGAGACGCACCGTGCCCCGGTGACGGCGCTGTTCCGCGACCGTTCCGACGCGACCCACCTCCTCCAGGAACTGCGCCGGATGCGGGAGGTCGGCCAGGACATCGACTACACGGGCCTGGAGGGACCGGACCTGCGGGAGCGGCTTCCGCAGGCATCCGGCCAGATCACCGCCGCCGTCAGGTTGGACGGGCAGCGGTACGTGGACCCGGGGGCCTTCACCCGGTCACTGGCCGACTCGGTGCGCGACCGGGGCGGGGTGGTCCTCGACGGGTTCGAGGTCATCGAGACGCACCGCAGCACGGACCAGTCCGTCGTCCGCTCCTCCTCGGCCGAGACGATCTCCGCCGACGTCCTGGTCCTCGCGACCGGGGCCTGGTTGGACCGCCTGTCCCGCCAGTGGGGCGTGCGGGTGCCGGTGCGGGCCGGACGCGGCTACTCCTTCACCGTGCCGACCTCGGATCCCGTGGCGGGGCCGATCTACCTCCCGGAGGCCCGGGTCGCCTGCACGCCCTACCAGGGGTCGCTGCGCGTCGCCGGCACCATGGAGTTCCAGCCCCCGGACGCGGCGCTCGACCAGGCCCGGATCGAGGCGATCGTCGACTCGGCACGACCGTTCCTCACCGGCATCGACTGGGATCGGCGCACCGACGAGTGGGTGGGCCCCCGCCCGGTCACCCCGGACGGCCGCGCGCTCGTGGGGGAGGTCGGAGTGCCCGGTGTGTACGTGGCGGGCGGGCACGGCATGTGGGGCCTCACCCAGGGCCCGGTGACGGGACGGCTGTTGGCGGAACTCATCACCACCGGCCGCCGCCCCGAACCGCTGCGGGCACTCGACCCGCTGCGGTGACGGCCCGCCCACCGTGGCACGGGAGCGGGGACGGGCGCTGCTGAGCGCCCGTCCCCTGGTACCCCGGTGCTGGCCGGTCCCGCTTCGAGGACCGCGGCGGAGACGTCGATATCGCCCTCAGGACGGCCGGCCGGCCACCGGGGTGGTCACCGCTGTCCGGATCAACCGCCGTTCAGCGTGTTGAGCACGGAGTAGTAGGCCTCCTTCTTGTTCCCCTGCCCGTCGAACAGGAGCGGCGTCTGCGACGCCCGCCACGAGTCGCTGTCACGGATTCCCCAGACCGTGATGCCCGTGCAACGCGGAACGTTGAGGCAGGCCTGGGTCACCCGGCGGTAGTTGTCCGCCTGCTGCCACCCGGAGCCACCCACGTCGAGCTCCGTGATCTGCACCTCCACGCCCAGGGCGGCGAAGCTGGAGATGGTCGTCTGGTAGTTCGCCGGGACGTTCACACCGAAGAAGTGGGACTGGAGACCGACGCAGTCGATGGGCACGCCGCGCGACCGGAAGTCCTGCACCATGCGGTACACGGCCTGGGTCTTGGCGTGGCTCCAGTCGTCGATGTTGTAGTCGTTGTAGCAGAGCTTGGCGCCGGGGTCGGCGTCGCGGGCCGCGCGGAAGGCCGCCTCGATCCAGTCGTCGCCGGTGCGCTGCAGGTTGGAGTTCCGCCGAGCACCGGAACCGCCGTCCTCGAAGGCCTCGTTGACCACGTCCCAGGAGTGGATCCTGCCACGGAAGTGGGCGGCGACCTGGGTGACGTGGTTGAGCATGGCCTGCCGCAGGGCCGGCCCCTCCATCCCCTGCATCCACCCGGGCTGCTGGGAGTGCCAGGCCAGGGTGTGGCCGCGCACCCGCATCCCCCGGCTGAGGGCGTGGTTGACGATCCGGTCGGCGTTGCCGAAGGTGAACTGCCCCGGGTTCGGCTCGGTCGCGTCCATCTTCATCTCGTTCTCGGCCGTCACCATGGTGAACTCGCGGTCGAGGATCGAGACGTAGGCGGGTTCCGAGAGCTTGTGGGCCGCGACGGCCGCACCGAAGTACCGACCGGTCTGGGCCGCGGCGGCCCCGAGGGTGTCCTGGGCGCTCTCCGCCACGACCGGCGGCGCCATCACGGTTCCCAGGGCCACCGCCGCGCTGATCGCCACGACGGCCTGTCGCACTGACCTCTTTGTCAGTCGCATTGTCTGTCCCGTTCTCTGGAGGTTTCGGACACGCGCGCACGCCCCCGGCGAAGGATTTCCCGGTGATCGCGCCCGAATCACCGCGAATTCCACGGTATGGGAAGTCCGACATCACGGAAACGACCAGCACTCCCCGAGCGGACAGGAAAGGAGTACGCCACCCCCGGTACCTCCGCCACGAATCGGGAGAAGGCGGACACCTCGCCCACCACCACATCACGACCGCCGGGCCGAAATGCGCACGAAGACATCATCGGCCCGACCGCCCGCCAGCACACTGACCCGAACAGTGCAATTTTCGACATGATTCCGGCACCATTGTGGCCGAGTTCCGGAACGGATTCGGACCTGCTCCCCGCGTCCATTTCGACGAAGGGCACGTGGCGTTCGACACCACCACCACCACCACCACCGCGCGAGCCTCCACCCGCTCCCCGCGCCCCCCGCCACCTCGGCGGCCCGGTCGACCCCCCATCGACACGCCGTCGAACAGCGACACGCGCGCACTCGTCATCCCCTGACCGGGTGAACGGAGGGCCGCTGCGAGCAGAACTGTCCCCCACCCCCGCTAGGAATGGGCCGATTTCCCCGGAGCAGAGGAGCCGCATGGCCGGTAGGTGGATTACCAAGAACGGGAGACGGATCTTCATCGAGGACAGCCGTGGTTCCCGGAAGGCGGGTCCGGTGGTTGCCGCGGCGGCCACCGTCACACTGATGGGAGCGGCGTCCGTCGGCACGACTGGCGGGACGCTTTTCGGTGGTGGCCAGGTCGTGGCCGGAGCGGGAAACCAGGCCGTCGCGCGAGTCATCCAGACCAGACTGCCCAGCGCCAGGACGGCGGCGAGGAAGGGGCAGCGGACGACGGCGTGGAAGGAACTGCGGGTCACCCAACGGCACAAGAAGCGGAGCCGTCGCCACACCAACTGCGCACGGCACTCGTTCGGCCAGGTGCGGACCTTCTTCCAGAGGACACCGTGCCAGTCCCTCCGCCGCCAGCTGTTCTCCGTGCGGGACGAGCACGGCAACGACGTCGCGGTGTCGATCGCCTGGGTCCGGATGCGCGACGCGGCGGAGGTGTCACGGCTTCAGCAGGTCTTCGACATCCACGGTTCCGGTGACTTCCACCCGGCGTGGAGCCCGTTCCCCGAGCTGTCGGCCGTGCGGTTCACCGCCGACTACTACGGGTCGGAGCCCCACGGCAGGGTGCTGACGATCGCCGAGGCGGAACCGCTGTCCGGAAGTCCGGACCCCGCCCTGCTGCACGCCGTCGCCGACGTCGCCGCGCACCTGCCGAGCCCCTGACCGGGTACGCCACCACTCCGTGAGGGGATCCCGCCGCCCACGGACGGTCCGGCTGTCCGGTGCGGGCAGGCGGTCGAACCGGGCGCTCGTGGCGTGCTCGACGACAGCGGGGTTCATCCGCTCCGGGAGTAGTGGGTGGTGATGACGTGGTTCTTGGCGGGGCCGGTGACCCGCCACCGCTGCGTCCACGTGTCCTCGGTCCGGACCAGGTACTCCACCTGGTAGAGGTCGGCCACGCAGAGGTGCTCGGCGTTCCACCGGGACGCGCTGAGGTCGACGGTGTGGAAGAAGCCACCGTGGTCGAAGGTGACCTCGGCGGTGGCCGCACCGGTCGTGCGGTACCACAGGGTGCGGTAGGCGGGCCCTACGTGGGTGCCGAACCGCAGCTGGCCCTCCTCCCGGTAGCGGAGGAGGTCGGGGGCCGCGTCGGTGAACTCGGCCGTTCCGGTGAAGGTGCCGAGTTCCCCTCCCTCCGGCGTGCTGATCCCCCGGTCCAGCCGCCACCGGCCGAGCAGGTAGCTCCGCAGGTCGGTGGCGGCGGTGGTGGGTGGTGGCGGATCGCTCCCGGCGTTCACGCCCTGGATTGTCCTGGAGCCGGGTCGGGCCCCAGGGCGGGGAGGGCGGCACCCCGCCGGCCGGGCGGACAGGCGCGCCGCCGGGGAGGTGGGCGGAGGGCTACCGGGCGAGTGCGGCGAGCACGTCCAGGAGCCGTTCGGCGAGGTCGTCGATCTGGGCGGCCGCGGTCTCGTAGGCGGCCCGGCCCCGCCCGGCGGGGTCGACCAGGTCGGTGTCCTGGAGGGGCTCGCCCTCGTCGAGGCGGGCGCACAACTCGGCGAGGTCCGGTTGCGGGGGCAGCGCGGCGGCCCGTGCCACGAAGTCGGCCCAGACGTGGACCCGGGAGGCGGCAGCGGGCACCCCGGAGCGGAGCGCGTCGTGGTGGGCGCGGGTCGCGGCGAGCACCAGGTCCGCCTGTTCGACGAGGAGCGGCGTGACCTGGACGGCCGGACGCGGCCCCGGGTCGATGTCCCGCCGCTGGAGCATCGCGGTCGTGTCCGGGCTGATCAGCTTCTCGGCGTGCAGCCCGGCCGAGGACACCCGCAACGGGATGGAGCGCCGGGCGGCGACCGCCTCGGTGATGGCCGCCGCCATCGGGGATCGGCAGGTGTTCCCGGTGCAGACGAAGAGGATGCGCACCGGCTCACGCTAGCGGCGACGGGGAGCGGACACGGGGGTGCTCGGGAGTCCGGCACCGGATCCCGGCCAACTGGTGGACGGCCGCGACCGGGACGTCCCGTGAACGGCGCACGCGCGGGGTTCGCCTCCGGAGCCCGCAGCCCCCGGGCTGATCCCGGGGGACGGAAACCGGAGGGCGGAGCACGGAGCCGGCGGCGGGGGGAATCTCGGTGGCGCGGACTCGTGCCCCGGGTCCACGATCACGGTATGACCGCTGACTGGTGGCTGGACGAGATGGCCTACGCGGGACCGGAGCACCTGGACCCGGAATTCGTGGCCGGTTACGAACGCAAGGCCGGTTTCCGCCGGGACGACGGTGCTCCCAGCGACGAGGACGGGGAGATCGCGGCGGACCTCGCCGCGCTGCGCGCGGCGGGGATGACCTCGGAGTCCACCGTGGTCGACCTGGGCGCCGGCACCGGGCGTTTCACGATGGCGGTGGCGCCGCACGTCCGGCGGGTCGTGGCCGTGGACGTCTCCCCCTCGATGCTCGACGTGCTGAACGCGAGGGTGACCGGCGAGGGGTGGCGGAACGTCGAGTGCGTGCGCGCGGGTTTCCTCAGCTACGAGCACACCGGTGCGCCCGCCGATGTCGTCCACACCCGCAACGCGCTGCACCAGCTACCCGACTTCTGGAAAGCGCTCGCGTTGCGCCGGATCGCCGGTCTGCTCCGGCCGGGCGGCGTGCTCCGGCTCCGCGACCTGGTCTACGACGCCGACCCGGGGGAGGTGGAGACCGTGTTCTCCCGGTGGTTCCAGCACGCCGTGGACGACTCGGCGCGGGGGTACACCGCGCACGACCTGGCGGAGCACGTCCGCACCGAGTTCAGCACCTTCCGCTGGTTGCTCGAACCGATGTTGGACCGGGTGGGGCTTGAGGTGGTCGACAGCGCTTTCGTCGGCTCCGTGTACGCCGCCTACACCTGCCGCCGGCGCTGAGCCCGACCGGCCCCCAGCCGGACACCTGGACGGGGAACGGCCCCGCCGGCGCCACCCTCCCTGGTGGCGCGCCCCCGAGCCCTCCACCGTTGACGCGACCCACATCACACCGGGTTCGATCGTGCCCCTTCACCGGACCTTCACCAGGGAGGACGCCGCACGACGCGGCGCGGACCGGGGACTCGCCGGCGACCCCTCCCCGCCCGGGGGTGCACGGTGGAGTGAACGTGTGTACGGTGCCGCAGGCCGACGTGGTCACGGCGTGCGATCACGCCGCTCCAAATCGTCTCCTCCCGGGGCCGCGACCCGCCGTAGGGGACGAGAACGGTACGTCTCGACGGAGAACGAGGTAGGGGAACAGTGAACGACGCGATCGTCGCGCTGAACGACGACTTCTGGACCTACCTGGTCATCCCCCTGCTCGCCGTGGTCAGCATCTACTTCACGGTGCGCTCCCGAGGCGTGCAGTTCCGGCTGGTCCGGGAGATGGTCCGCAACCTCGGAGGGAAGCCGGAGCGGGCGCGGGACGGGAAGCCGGCCGTCTCCTCCTTCCAGGCTTTCGCGATCTCCGCGGCGGCCCGGGTGGGGACCGGCAACATCGCCGGCGTCGCCATCGCCATCAGCCTCGGTGGGCCGGGCGCGGTCATGTGGATGTGGATCATGGGGCTGGTCGTCGGCTCCGCCTCGTTCGTGGAGTCCACGCTGGCGCAGTTGTTCAAGGTGCGCGACCGGGACGGCTACCGAGGGGGCCCCGCCTACTACATGTGGCACGGGCTGGGGCAGCGGTGGATGGGCGTCCTCTTCGCCGTCGTCATCATCTTCACCTTCGGCTTCGTGTTCAACATGGTGCAGTCGAACAGCATCGCGGCGGCGATCTCCAACTCGGTGAACACGGTGTCCGGTGGGGCGGAGACGGCCGGTTGGTTGGCTCCGGCGGTCGGCATCGCGATCGCGCTGTTGGCCGGGATGGTCATCTTCGGCGGGGTCCGCCGGATCGCGGCGGTCGCGCAACTGGCCGTTCCGTTCATGGCGCTGATCTACCTGGTGATGGGCGCGATCGTGGTGGGCATGAACATCGAACAGGTCCCGGCGGTGTTCTCCGACATCGTCGCCTCGGCGTTCGGGCTGCGTGAGGTCGGCGCCGCCGGTCTGGGGACCGCGGTGATGATGGGCATCCGGCGGGGGCTGTTCTCCAACGAGGCCGGGATGGGTTCCGCCCCGAACGCGGGCGCGACGGCGTCGGTGAGCCACCCGGTGAAGCAGGGCCTCGCCCAGACCTTCGGCGTGTACTTCGACACGCTCGTCGTCTGCTCGATCACCGCCTTCATCATCCTGTTCGCCAACCCCGCCTACGGCAGCGACCTCGGGGGCGCGGAGCTCACCCAGCAGGCGCTGGCGGCCAGCCTGGGCGCCTGGTCGGTGCACCTGCTGACGTTGATCATCTTCCTGCTGGCCTTCACCTCGGTCATGGGCAACTACTACTACGGCGAATCGAACCTGAGCTTCCTGACGTCCAGTCCCGCCGTGATGCTGGGTTACCGGATCGTCGTGGTCGGCGTCCTGTTCCTCGGCGCCATCAGCTCGCTGGAGCTGGTGTGGAACCTCGCGGACGTCACGATGGGCGTGATGGCGGTGATCAACCTGATCGCGATCGCCCCGCTGGGGGCGGTGGCGATGCGGCTGCTGCGGGACTACGAGGCGCAGCGGCGGCAGGGGCTCGACCCCGTCTTCACCCGCGACCGCCTGCCGGACGTCCAGAACGTCGCGTGCTGGGAGCCGGAACCCGACGGCGACCGGGCTCGTGAGGCTGTCAGCGAGACCTGACCGGGCCGGCGAGGACAGGGCGGGGATACCGCACCGAGCGGGCGGGATGGGGACGGGCGGCTTGGGCGTCCGACCTCGGGGGACGCGCTGATCACTCGGTCAGCCGGCCGCGACGACGCCTGGGGCCACCTCGGGCGCTGCGGACCCACCCGAGGTGGTCGGTTCCCGCCACGCCTGCCGTGGCGCGCCCGAGGTCACCCCTGGCGGCTGTCGTAGGCCTCGCCGTTGGCGAGCACGACGTCCATGTGGGTGTCGGCCCACTCCTTGATGTCGCGCATGAGGTGTTGCAGTGAGAGGCCGAGAGCGGTCAGCTCGTAGGTGACCGTGACCGGCACGGTTGGTGTGACCGTGCGGCTGATCAGGCCGTCGCGTTCGAGGGAGCGCAACGTCTGGGTGAGCATTTTCTGACTGACCCCGGCGAGCCGCCTGGCCAGCTCCGAGTAGCGCATCGGTCGTGGGCCGTCGGCGCAGGCCTCACCGGACCGATGCGGACCGCCGCTGCCGAGCGCGGCCAGGATCAGGGCGGTCCATTTGTTGGAGATCCGGTCGAGCAGTTGACGGCTGGGGCAGCCCGCCAGGAAGGCGTCGTAGCTCGCTCGCGCCCGCTCCCGCTGCTCGGTCGCCGTCCTCGTCGTCATCGCACGCCCACCTTCCAGCACCGGGTGCCTTACGCACTTCGAAGTGCCTTCTTCCCGTTGGGGAGTATCCCGCCCACAGTGGTGCGAGGACCCAGTCATGGGGCAGCAACCGTCCTGAGGAGCACGCTGTGAGCACGTCCACCTTCCGCGCCGCCGTCGTCCGGGACCCCGGCGGCCCCGACTCGATCGAGATCATCGACGTCCCCGTCCGCGAGCCCGGCAGGGGTGAGGTCCGGCTCGCGGTCGCCGCGGCGGCCGTCAACCCCGTCGATCTCGCGGTCGCCGCCGGCCTGTTCCACGCCAGGGGGGTGATCCACCAGCCGGACCTCACCGGTCTGGGCTGGGACTTCGCCGGCACCGTCGTCGCGACCGGCCCGGATGTGGACCTGGCCGTGGGCACCCGGGTCGCCGGTCTGGTGGACGGCTTCGACCGCGACCACGGCTCCTACGCCGAGCAGCTCACCGTGCCGGTCGCCAAACTCGCCGTCGTGCCCGACGGGCTGGACCTGTCGACAGCCTCGACCGTGCCGGTCAACGGGCTCGCCGCCGCGGGGATCCTCGACCTGCTCGGCGACGCGACCCCGGTGGCGACCGGCTGCTGGTGACCGGGGCGGCGGGCGCGGTCGGCGGTTACCTGGCCGTCCTCGCCGCCGACCGCGGCTGGCGGGTCACCGGGCTGGCGAGGCCGGCCGACGAGGAGTTCGTCCGAGGTCTGGACGCCGCGTTCGTCACCCACGCCGAACCGGGGTGGGACGCCGTCGCCGACTGCGCGGTGTTCCAGGAGCGGGCGCTGGCCCTGGTCCGCGACGGCGGCACCCTGGTCGGTGTCCAACCGGGCAACGCGCCAGCCCCCGAGCGCGGCATCACCGTCCACACCGTCGTCGCGGGCCCCGACAGCACCCGGTTGGACGACCTGCTCGGCCGCGTGGCGGCCGGGGAGCTGCCCGCTCGGGTGCACGCCGCCGTGCCACTGGACCAGGTCCCGGACGCGCACCGCGCCGTGGCCGGTGGCGGAGTGCGCGGCCGGTACGTGATCCACCCCTGACCTCCCAGGGCGGCGGGGCGGTCCTGGTGTGGGCCCACCATGCCGCTCCCCCGTGTCGACGACGGCGTGCGGTCCGGGTAGCAGCGGGAATGCGGGGGACCTGGTCCACGCCCCTCGTGCCCGTACCGAGCGGTGAGGTCCTCGGGACCCTCGGCCAGGAACCCCGGGGCTGTCCGCGCGGTGCCGTCCGAGTGGCGGCCAGGCGGCGGCGCGCACGCCAGCCTCGTCCGGCCACCCGCGTCCGTACCCGGGGCCGGCGACAGGAACACCGGGAAGCGTGCCTTCGCCGCGCTGGTCAGAGGAGGCGCTTGATCTCGCCCCGCGCCCGGTAGAAGCCGCCACGACCGGACTCGTGGACCTCGGCGACGAGGTAGCGGGCTCCCACCTCGCGGATGTCCTTGGGGAACTGCACGCGCCAGGTCGGGTCAAACCCGGGGGTCAGGACGCGGACCCGGGTCCGGCCGCCCTCCTGGACGCACTCGACCTCCACGCCGGCGAGGCCGCGGGTGCTCGCGGAGCGCCGCACCGTCTCCAGGCGGGTCGACGGGGTGACCCGCTCCCACCCGGTGGCCTTGATGTCCTCGGTCCGGGGCAGCTGCCCCTCCTTCGCGGCGGTGACCGCCTGCTCACTGGCGTCGATGCAGGCCAGCGAGCCGTCGGTGGTGACGACGTAGAGCCGGTCGTCGTGGTACTGCATCGAGTAGGCGGAACCGCAGCCCGTGCCCAGCTTCCACAGCCGGGTGCCGTCGGCGGCGAAGCAGTACACCGAGGAGTGGTTGTCCCCGGCGAAGACGTACCGCCCGTCCGGGGAGGTGGCGCAGGAGAACACGGCGGCGTCGCACCGGTAGTGGTTGCGCACGGCACCGCTGGCCTTGTCGATCCGGTACACCGAGCCGAAGGAGGTGCCGGCGTAGACGTCGTCGCGTTCCTGCCAGCCGAAGAGCACGCTGCCCCGCGTGTCGGTGTGCCACACCGGCTGGCCGTCCCGGGAGCCGTAGCGGGTGACGCCGCCCGAGTGCCCGTGGTAGACGCCGTCGTCGTCGCACCGCACCATCCAGGCGTAGTTCCCGGAGCTGGTGCGGCGCCACTGGAACTCGTCCTCGTGGTCGACCGTGGTGATGCCACCCTGGCGGTCGGACACCCCGAGCACACCGTCGTTGACGTCGAGCCAGTAGATGTCGACGTCCTCGGCGATCTCGTAGGCCACGTGCGGGATCTTGCCGCCGAGGTCGTAGACCCGGCCGTCGTCGCAGCCGGCGTAGATCCAGAAGTCGTCGGCGACGATGCACTTGACGCCGTCGGGTAACCCGTAGCGGCCGGTGACGGTGCCGTCGTGGGCGAGGGTGAAGACGTCACCCTTCTCGTTGCCGACCCAGGCCTGCTCGTCGTTGACGAAGATGCCGAACGCCGGGGCGCCGGAGTCGAAACGCCACAGCACGGGGGCCTGCCGGGCCGTGGACCGGGTGCTCACGATCTCCCGTCGGGTGATGGCCCGGCGCTGCCGCACCCCCCGCACCGCCGGGGCGTACCCCTTGCGGACCTTCTCGCCGATCTTCCTCGCCGCCGCGGCCGCCGCCTTCTCCTCGGTGGCGTAGGCGCTGGAACGCACCTGGCCGCGTTCGCCGATCCGCCCGTAGGTGATCGTCACCTCGGTCCCGCTGATCCGCACCTCGTAGAACTTGTGGGCGCCGCCGCCCTCTTCGGACAGTTCCAGGTACGTGGTCTGGTCGGCGCTGCTGGCCATCGCGTGCTCCGTGAGGTTCGTGGGGTGGGGCCGGGCGGTGGCCTCGGCTCGCCGTAGCTGATGGGCCGAACCATAGGAGCGGCCACCGACACGTGATCGTCACGGCGCGTGTCGCCATCCCGCGGCGGCACGCCCGCGGGACCGCGCGAAAGTCGGTCGGGCCAGGTGCGGTTCCGGTGGCTGCGCGGGCCCCGGAGGACGTTCCTGCCTCGGCTAGGTCGGCTCTCGGAGCGATCCGATCCGCCAGCGAGGACGCGTCGCGGGAGCTACCGGCCACCCCGGGACTGCTGCGGGATCCCCGTCGAGGGGGACGGCCGGTCACCGATGCCGGGGCTCGACCAGCTGGCCCGGCTGGTCACGTCGGTCTCCGACAGTGGCCTGACCGTCCGGACCAGGGCCGGAGGGTTCCGCTCTCGTCTCCGCTGGTGGTGGGGACGCCGGTGCGCCGCGTCGTCCAGGAAGCGGTGGCCACCGTCCTGCGGCGCGCCCGGCGCGGCACCCCGAGGTCGTGGTCTGGCACGAGGACCGCGGACCTACGTGACCAGGCTGCTCACGAAACTCAACGCCCGGGACCGCGCGCGGCTGGTCACCCTCGCCTACGAGAGCGACCTGGTCCGCCCCGGCGGCCGGTGAGCACCGGGTCCGGACGAGCCAGCTCCAGCAATGGGCCACCTGCTCAGGAACAGGATCGGGATCCACTTCCGGTAATCCATTTCCTTACCCGACTGGGGAAGGGTGAGACACCACCACTTCGCGCTCCGCGGTACGGGACCGGCCGAGACCGCGAGGTACGTGCGGAAAACTCGTGAAGTCGCTGGGTGCCCAGCATTCCAGACCCTAGTCTGGGGCCGACCCGCGCGAGCACGGCACCGGAGGCCCCAGTGATGTTCTCGCTCGCCCTGCGGAATGCGAAGGCGACGTCCCCAGCGGACACCACCGTCGTGGATCGACCTTGAAAGGAACTCATGCTCGCGTTGAAGATCCGGCACATTCGTGACGCCCTCCTACGGGAGTTCTCCGATCACATCGAGATGTCCGACGTGGAGAAGAGGTCGGCACCGGAACGCGAACAGGTCTACCTGTCCCGGGCCTTGACCGCGTTCGCGATCCAGGACATCACCGGTTGCACCACGGCCGACGCGGCGGCTGGGGTCATCGACGGCCGTGACGATCACGGCATCGACGGCGTGGCGGTCAACAGTGGCGGGGCGCCGCATGTCTGGTTGGTCCAGACGAAGTGGAGCGACCGCGCCAAGGCCGGCCTGGATCTGAGCGCGGTGCTCAAGCTGGAGCGGGGGCTCACCAAACTGGTCAACGGCGAGTACGACCACTTCAACTCGCGGTTCCAGAAGATCGCGGGCGAGGTGGACGAGGCCCTCGCCACTCCAGGGGTGCGCATCACCCTTGTGATCGCTTTGATGGGACAGAGCGAACTGGCACCCGAGATCACCGCCGAACTCGACACCATCTGCGCGAAGATGAACGACGGCGACGAACCGATGCTGGACGTCGTCGTACGCACGCTTGCGGACTTCCACCGGTTCGTCCGAGACGGCCTGGCCGATCCCGCCATCGAACTGGAGGCTCACATCGAGGACGTGGGCCAGTTGGCCGACCCCTACCGCGCCTACTACGGGACCATGCCCGTCGCCGAGGTGGCTCGCTGGTACTCGGAACACGGAGAACGCCTGTTCGCGAAGAACATCCGCCGCTCGTTGGGCGTCACCGAGGTCAACAGGGACCTGATGCGGACTCTACGCGAGAAACCTGAGCATTTTTGGTACTTCAACAACGGGATCACGGTGCTCTGCGACTCGGTGCGGCGAACGGCTCGCTACGCGACGGGGGAATTCCACCTGACCGGAGCGAGTGTCGTCAACGGTGCCCAGACCGTGAAGTCCATCAGCGAGGCCACACGTGAGGCACCGGAGGCGCTGGCTCGTGGCCGCGTATGGGTCCGTTTCATCTCCCTGGAGCACTGTCCTGAGGGTTTCGCCAGCGCGGTGACGAAGGCGACGAACACACAGAACCGGGTCGAGGCGAGGGATTTCGTCGCCTTGGACCCCGACCAGGCCAGGCTGCGCGACGAGTTCGCCCTGTCATTGCACAAGACCTACGTCGTCAAACGGGGAGAGGTCGATCCAGCGCCGGACGCGGGCTGTTCCGTGGTCGAGGCGGCCAGGGCGTTGGCCTGCGCCCACCGCAACCCGGACTGGGCGGCACGGGCGAAGCGTGACAGCTCGCTGCTGTGGGAGCGTGGGGAGCAAGGGGCCTACCAAGCACTGTTCGGCGGCAAACCGTCCGCGTTCAGGGTATGGCGGACCGTGCAGGCCCTGCGAGAGGTCTCGGCCAGGCTGCGTGCCCGACAGACCGCGTTGGAAGGCCGTGCGGCCCAGATTGTGCAGCAGGCGAACCTGCTGACCACGCACGTGGTCCTCCAGCTCCTGTCGAGTCGGGCAATGGACGA
The DNA here is from genome assembly GCF_000239155.1 of Actinoalloteichus spitiensis RMV-1378. GTDB lineage: Bacteria > Actinomycetota > Actinomycetes > Mycobacteriales > Pseudonocardiaceae > Actinoalloteichus_B > Actinoalloteichus_B spitiensis. Next base: position 1,573 of record NZ_AGVX02000216.1, on the reverse strand, counting down.
GCCGGACGGGGGGGTGGGACGACGAACTGGAGCGGATCCCGGAGCTGACCGACGCTGTCATCGAGCGGATGAGCTACGAGGTCAACGCCACGTTCGGCTCCAGCAGTCACGTCCTCACCGTCTTCACCAAACCCGAACGGTGTCGGGTATTGGCGAGCAGGGTCCTCGAGGGCATCACCAAGGGAACTTCCATGCCGGAGCTTCCCGAGGACTACCGGCCGCTGACGAAGGAAAGCAACGAACGCCGGGCCAACGCGGTTCCGACATTGATCGACGCTGGTCGTCTCGCCGACGGCACGGCGCTCGAATTCCGCGCTGGCACCAAGCCGGAACGACTCCAGCTCAGCGCATGGCTTGCCGCTGACCCTCGTCGGGCGCAGGCCACCTGGAGCAACACCCGAGGAAAGCCCCTGATCTGGGCCGTGGACGGGAAGTCCTACTCCCCGACCCGGCTGGTCAAGCACATGATCCTCCTGGCGACCGGAAGCGAATCGAAGTCGATCCCTGGGCCGAGTCGATGGCACGTCCCTGGTGAAGGGTCCCTCTGGGAACTGGCACTGGAGGTCATGAAGGCCGAGGCACCATAGCCGTCGACGTTCTCGCGCGGCGCGGCTTGGTCCGCGCCGCGATCACGCGAGCGAACGCTCCGAAGAACTTCACCAGCGGGTGGCGGGTGGCCGTCCTCTCACGGAAACCGCGTTGACTCCGGCGGGGGGCGGAGCCTACGGTTCCCGCCATGTCCTGCTTCTCCGCCTCCTTCTTCGTGAGGCTGCGCACCGCCTGACGGCGGTGTCGCCCTTCGTACCGCTCGCGCCCCCGCGTTCCACCCGGACCGTGGTCAGTTCCGTCTGACCACCACCGGGTCCGAGTCGCGGGCCCGTGGCAGTGGGACCACGCCGCCGTCTGTTCCGACGTTCTCCCGTCCGCGCGTGCCGTGCGCCGCCCGGACATCCCCACCAACGTCCTCGCAGGAGCAGCAGTGTCCTCCCGTTCCCACAGTCCCGTCGGGGGGCGGCACGAACTCGGCCAGAACTTCCTGGTCGACCGCGCCGTCGTCCGCCTGATCGCCGAGCTGGTGGCATCGGCCGCGCCGGACCCCGTCCTGGAGCTGGCAGCCGGTGACGGCGCGATCACCTCGGCCCTGGTCGACCTGGGTCGCCCGGTGACCGCCGTCGAACTCGACCCGTCCCGGGCGCGCCGCCTCGCCGCCCGGCTGGGCGACTCGGCCCGCGTCGTCCGGGCCGACCTCCTCCGGTACCGAGCTCCCACCACCGACCACGTCGTGGTGTCGAACGTGCCGTTCCACCTGACCACTCCGCTGCTGCGGCGCCTGCTCGACGAGCGGGCGAACTGGCACACGGCGGTGCTGCTGCTCCAGTGGGAGGTGGCCAGGAAACGTGCCGGGGTGGGTGGGGCGACCATGATGACCGCCGCGCACTGGCCGTGGTTCGAGTTCGACCTGGTCGACCGGGTTCCGGCCCGGGCGTTCCGGCCGGCCCCCAGCGTGGACGCCGGGGTGTTGCGGATCCGGCGTCGACGCGGGCCGCTGCTGGCGGAGGACGACCGGCAGCCG